>JAITNE010000207.1 GCA_031290635.1 Tannerella sp.
GCGACCTCCAACTTCAAAGGTCATAACCTCGCGTTCGACCTTGTGCGATACCGGCAGATTCAGATAGCGTTTAGTGATTTTCACTTGCAAATCTCCCGCAAAAGCAGGGCTTGCAGATAACAGTAATGCCAATAATAAATACTTCATAAAATAGTGAATAGTGAATAGTGAATAGTGAATAGTGAATAGTGAATAATTCGGACAGAATTAATTTCTAATTTCTAATTTCTAACTTCTAATTTCTAACTTCTAACTTCTAATTTCTAACTTCTAACTTCTAACTTCTAACTTCTAATTTCTAATTTCTAATTTTCTTCCATTTTTTGTTTTCTTGATCATATTGTTTTATAATCCTGCACGGCGCTCCGGCTGCGACGCAATAATCGGGAATATCCCGTGTAACAACCGAGTTTGCGCCTATAACGCAATTCTTGCCGATCCTTACGTTACCTGCAATAACCGCATTCGTACCTATCCATGTACCGTCGCCTATTTCTACCCTGTCGTCCTTGCCGCATCTTACCCCCTGAAACATTATCGGCACATTGACGTCTATGTATTCATGGTTGTGGTCGGAAATAAATACATGCGTACCGGACAGGACATTCTTTCCAATCCTGATCAGATTCTGTGCCGAGACGGTAGAATATTCACCGATATCGCTGCCCGAGTCAATCAGCAGACGCGACGCACCATGCGCGGTATAAAACCGGCCGCCTCTCAGACTGACGTTGTCGCCTAACGTCATCATCCCCCGATTGATTATTTTACCGTTGAAGCCGACATAGACATTACGTCCGGCTTTCACCCCGTTAAGCACGGTTTTGAACAAACCCAGCATCCGCTTGAATCCGCGTTTTATCATAACAGCCTGTATTATCTGTTCTGCCCTCTGAGGGTCAGGAAGGCCGAAGTTATTATCGACGCCGAGGTTACAATCACCGACAGCAACGAGATGCGGACGCCATCCTGGGTTGATACCTGCGAAGCGCGTTTCTGAGCCTTGTTGGGCATAACATAAACCATGTCGTTCTGCTGAAGATAATAGTATGGCGATGCAAATATCGCAGGATCTGTAAGGTCCAGGCGGACATGTTCCTTTTCGCCGTTGTTATCCCTCACCAGCCAGACGTTCTGACGGTCTCCGAGGATAGTAATGTCGCCCCCCATCGCGACAGCGTCGAGGATAGAGACCCGCGGCGTCTTGACGGTAAACACGTCCGGCGTTTTCACCTCGCCGAGCACCCCTATCTTGAAGTTGGAAATCTGCACGCTGACGATAGCCTTTGGAGCAGTCTCCCATATCAACTCCTGCAACTTGCGGTTGGTTTCGTTGACCGTCAGACCCGCCAGATACACCCTCCCCAGAATAGGATAAGTGATATATCCGTCCTCATCTACAAGATAAGTAGTCAGATTCTGTGTCGTAGCCGAGATGCCGATAGCAGCCTCTCCGGGTTGAAAATAACCGTACTGGGGCGCGGTAAAAGGCGATACCGATTCGCGGTCCGACGATGTAACGTTGATGATAAGAGCGTCATCAATACAAATCTTCGGCGTATATTTCTGGTTCATGGCGGCCTTCTGCTCGGCGGTAAGGCTCTCTATCCCCTGAAAATAAGCTACATTCTTCGGTGTTGCACATGAGCCGAGCAACACGGCCATAAAAAGTAAGGCGACTAAGTTTTTCTTCATTGTTTAACTAAATAAATAACTGTCTCTTTAACGGCTCATGCAGATGAATATTGTTTAAGTCGGATTTATTTTGTATCTTTGCAGCCTCAATTCACATTAAAACAATGCATCTATGAAAATTTTTAGATACTTATTATTACTCGCAGCCGTGATGCTCTCTATCAACTGCTCGACCTCCGAAAAGGAGAAAGAGGCTACCGGCGAGGTCGTAGTCTTGAAGAAGGCCGACTTTCTTGCCAGAATATGCAACTATGAAGCTAACGCCGATACCTTTATCTACGAAGGCTCGAAAGCGTGCATAATAGATTTCTACGCCGACTGGTGCGGACCCTGCAAGAAGGTAGAACCCATCCTCAAGGAGCTTGCCAAAGAATACAAGGGCAAGGTGAGCTTCTACAAGATAAACGTTGACGATGAGCGCGAACTTGCTACGCTGTTCCGCATCCAGAGCATCCCGACCTATCTTGTCATAAGCGCCGACGGAGTGCCGCAATTCGCTCAAGGCGCTCAACCCCGCGAATCATTCGTACAAATTATTGAAGAATATTTATTGAAGAAAAAATGATCTACAACACTCAAGAAGAACCTCTCAAACTGCCCGAATACGGGCGAAACATCCAGCACATGGTTGACTACTGTCTGACTCTCAAGGACAGCGTCGAACGCAACCGCTGCGCCGGCGCAATCATCGCCGTAATGGGAAGCATGTTTCCTCACCTCCGCGACGTGAACGACTTCAAGCACATCCTTTGGGATCACCTCGCGATAATGTCGGACTTCCATCTCGACGTCGATTATCCTTACGTCTTAATACAAAAGGAGAACCTCTACCGTCGTCCGGCGCCCGTCCCGTACGCCGACACCGGCATTATCTACAAACATTACGGCCAGATACTCGAAAGGCTCATCTTCATAGCCAAGGGGATGCCCGAAGGTGAAGAAAAGGAAGTACTCCTGCATCAGATTACCGCCCAGATGAAGAAATCCTTCCTGGTATGGAACAAGGATTCGGTTGACAATCGCAAGATCCTTAAAGACCTGTACGTCTTGTCCGAAGGACAGATTGCCCGCTACGAAGAAACCTTCAAGATAGGCGACGTTTCGGTTGACGTAAAGGAAATACAGCAGCAACAGCTGGCTAACAATAAAAAGAAAAAGAAAAAACCCAAGATGAGATGAACTCGTTTATCATTGAAGGCGGTCGCAAGCTGAGCGGTAACATCCATCCGCAGGGCGCCAAGAACGAAGCCTTGCAGATACTTTGCGCCACCATGCTCACGGCCGAGCGCGTTGAAGTGCACAACATCCCCGACATACTCGACATCCGCAATCTTATAGGATTGATGAAGGATACAGGCGTCGCGGTCGAGAAGCTCTCGGACGATGCCTGCGCTTTTACCTCCGACGCAGTCAATACCGACTATATTTACTCCGATGAATACGTCGCCAAGTCAGCCGCTTTGCGCGGATCGGTGCTGCTTGTCGGTCCCATGCTCGGACGGTTCGGCAGAGCCGCGCTTCCGCAGGTCGGGGGCGACAAGATAGGACGTCGTCGGATAGATACTCACCTTATTGGGTTGCAAAAGCTGGGCGCAGAGTTTGACTATGACGCCGACAGCGCCGTCTGCAAGATAACATCTTCGGGATTACACGGCTGCTACATGTTGCTGGACGAGGCTTCCGTTACCGGCACGGCAAACATCCTTATGGCAGCAGTGATGGCCGTCGGCGAGACCACAATCTACAACGCCGCCTGCGAGCCTTACCTCCAGCAACTCTGCCTCCTGCTCAACAACATGGGCGCAGACATCCGCGGAGTTGGTTCCAACCTTCTGACCATACATGGAGTTGACCGTCTGCACGGCGCTGTCCACACCATACTGCCGGACATGATTGAAGTCGGCAGTTTCATCGGAATGGCAGCCATGACGCAGTCCGAAATTACAATCAAGAACACTGCCTACGACAAGCTCGGCATTATTCCGGACTCGTTCCGACGTTTGGGTATTCAGCTTGAGCAGCGCGGTGACGACATCTACATTCCCGCGCAGGAGCGTTATGAGATAGAAACCTTTATGGACGGCTCGATAATGACTATTGCCGATGCGCCGTGGCCGGGCTTGACTCCCGACCTGTTGAGCATCCTGCTCGTAGTGGCTACGCAGGCCGAAGGCAGTGTGTTGATACATCAAAAGATGTTCGAGAGCAGGTTGTTTTTTGTTGACAAGCTGCTCGACATGGGGGCGCAGCTCATACTGTGCGACCCGCACCGCGCGACTGTAATAGGACTTGGTCGCCGGCATGAGTTGAGGGCGTCGAGGATGGTTTCGCCGGATATTCGCGCCGGTATAGCCATGCTGATTGCTACGATGAGCGCTCAGGGTACAAGCAGGATAGACAATATTGATCAGATAGACCGCGGTTATCAACGTATTGACGAGCGGTTGAACCGGCTCGGAGCAAGTATTACCCGTCAGACCATCTTATGATTAAGGCTGAACAATTACGGTGTATAGGGCGCTACGGCAAGCCGCACGGCGTCAAAGGCGAGATAAGGCTCTTTTCGGATATTGATTTTTACAACGATGATGTGGAAGCAGGACAGGCAGACGGTTCTCCAAGCCGGATATGTCTTGTCAGTGAGATGGACGGCATTTATGTGCCGTTCTTCTTCAGGTCATGTCGGACGAATGGCAAATCGTCGATGCTGGTATCCCTTGAGGGGATGGAGGGGGTCGAAGAAGTCAGCGCCCTTGCGGGTAAGGAGGTTTATGTTGATAATAAGTTTAAGGTTGATGAAAGCATTACGGAAAGTCAGGTCAGGCAGGTTGAGGGGGTTGACGGCATTCGGGGCTTCAAGGTTATTGATGTTGAGGCTGGATACCTGGGTCTGATAAAGGATGTAGATGATACAACCATCAACACATTATTAATAATAGAGAAGGACGGAAGCCCGGAGGACGTCTCCTCTGACAATGAAACGATGCTTGTCCCTGCGGCATTGATAAAAGTAACAAGATATGAGAGCCGGGAAGTAGAAGTTGCACTTCCGGAAGGCTTTTTGTTAATATAATCCCCCAAACATCAACTCCCCCAAAATTTTTTTACGGAAATATCCCCAGACATAACATTTATGAAAAAGAAATTACCCAAAAAATCGTTTTGGAAGCAGATACGCTTCAAGTATAAACTGTCCTTCTACAATGAATCGACCTTAGGTGAAGTGTGGTCGTTCCGGCTGTCGCAGTTGTCGGTTCTGGCATACCTGAGCATCTTCGCCTTTATCCTGATTGCCCTCACATCCATGTTTATCATCCTTACCCCTGTCAGGAACTATCTTCCGGGATACCTGGACGTCGAAATCCGTAAGGAAATCCTGCAAAACATGCTTCGCGCCGACTCGCTCGAAGAGCAAATCATGGCTCAAAAGCATTATATCGACAACGTCAAAAACATTTTCACCGGCAACGTGCAGATAGATTCGCTCGACAAACAGATAGCCGACGACTCCATTTCGTACCTCACCTCCGATTATGACATTCCGCGCAGTGAACGGGAGTCGGAATACGTCAACCGCTTCGAGCAGGAGGAGAAGTTCAACCTTACAGCCCTTAACAGGGATTCGGAGGAGACCGGCATCTTCTTCTACAAGCCGCTCAACGGCATGATTTCGTCGGCCTTTGACCCCGACAAGGGTCATTATGGCGTGGACATCACTTCTCAACCCAAGGAAAACGTAGTAGCAGTGCATGACGGCACGGTGATACATTCGGGCTTCGACCCCAGATACGGTAACATGATTATCCTGCAACACAGCAACGATTTTACGTCGGTTTACAAGCATAACGACCTCCTGTTGAAGGTCGCCGGAGAGCGGGTCATCGCCGGACAAGCCATTGCAGTGTCCGGCAACACGGGCGAGATGTCCACCGGTCCCCATTTACACTTTGAACTTTGGCATCGCGGCTCTCCCGTAAACCCTGAAGACTACATCGTATTCTAAATCCCCCCCTACATAATGTCAAGACAGATAGCAATTTTAGGATCTACCGGCTCTATCGGTACGCAAGCCCTGGAAGTAATCGGCAGGCATCGCGAACTGTTCGAGGTTTACGCCCTCACAGCCAACGACAACGCCGAACTGCTTATAGAACAGGCATTCAAATTCATGCCCGACACCGTCGTTATAGCTAACGAGAAGCGTTATCCCGAGGTCAGGGAAGCGCTTGAGGACTTGCCCGTCAAAGTTTGGGCGGGCGCAGACGCCATAGCGCAGGTAGTCGGCGCCGAGCCGATAGACATGGTTTTGACTGCCATGGTAGGCTACGCCGGTCTGCGGCCGACCATCGAAGCCATCAAGGCTCGCAAGGCGATTGCTCTGGCAAACAAGGAAACGCTTGTTGTAGCGGGCGAATTGATTACGTCGCTGGCTCGCGAGTACGAGACGCCCATAATCCCTGTCGATTCGGAGCATTCGGCTATATTTCAATGCTTGAACGGAGAAGGATCTAACCCTGTCGAGAAGATATTGTTGACCGCATCCGGCGGTCCTTTCCGTACTTTTACGCGGAAAGAGCTGCAAAGTGTTACACCCGCTCAAGCGCTAAAGCATCCCAACTGGAAAATGGGCGAAAAGATAACAATCGACTCTGCTTCGATGATTAACAAGGGTTTTGAGATGATAGAGGCAAAATGGCTGTTCGGATGCACTCCCGAACAGATTCAGATACTGATACATCCGCAGTCGATAGTACATTCAATGGTTCAATTTGCGGACGGTTCGGTGATTGCGCAGTTAGGGCAGCCGGATATGAAACTGCCTATCTCTTACGCCTTTTCTTTTCCGGAGCGACTTCACAGCAGTGAGCCTCGTCTGGATCTGCTTGCTACTCGATCCTTGACCTTCGAGCCGCCCGACACTCTCCGTTTTCGCAATCTCAGTCTTGCTTTCGAGGCTATGGCTCGCGGAGGCAACATGCCCTGCATAGTAAATGCCGCCAACGAGGTCGCGGTCGAAGCCTTCCTTCATGGACGCACGGGATTTCTGCAAATGAGCGACGTCATAGAACGCGCCATGCAGTCCGTAACGTTTATCCCCCATCCGACGTATGAGGATTATGTGCTCACAGACGCCGAAACCCGGCGACAGGCAGCGATTAAATAAGTCAAGCAGATAATCATCTTATGCGCGCCGGCTGTATCTGCCGTCGAATTCACGTTGTTATTACAAATATTTGTGTATGTCAAAAAAAATTATTAATTTTGCAGCGGTTTCAAATGTGTTGACGGATTCTCGAAGGAGAATTCATTTCAATCGTCTCTGTTATCCGAAGAAAATATTTTTTTAGTAACCGCATATTTACCAACTTAATAATTTATGTATTACATCTTTATACCCATTGCATGCCTTGTAGCCGTTTGTTTGTCGAGGATGATCATTCCGGAGATTATACGCGCCGCTTTTAAGAAAAGGCTCTTTGACGTGCCCGACGTGCGCAAGCTCCATACGTCAGCCATCCCGCGACTTGGGGGGTTCTCCTTTGCGCCGGTCATACTCTTCACTCTGGCGCTCACCTGTGCGCTGGTTTATCAGTATGACACGGAGGAAACGCGACTGAACATCGTCGCCAAACTGCCGGAGATGATGTTTTTTATTTGCGGACTTGTGGTTCTGTATCTTATTGGTATTCTGGACGATATGGTAGGGTCGCGTTATCGCATAAAGTTCACCGCACAGATCATTGCTGCGGCCTGCATACCGCTTGCGGGCGTCTGGATAAACAATCTGTACGGACTTTTTGGGATTTACGCCCTTACGCCATGGATTGGAATACCTCTGACGATGTTTCTCACCGTCTTGATTATCAACTCCATCAACCTCATAGACGGGATCGACGGTTTGGCGTCGGGGGTAAGCTGCGTCAGTCTGAAAATCCTCGGCGCAGCGCTTATAATACAGCAGTCATGGACGTTTGCGACGCTTGCGTTTATCACGGTAGGGATGCTTTTTCCGTTTTTCTACTATAACGTTTTTGGGGACTCGGAGAAACACAACAAGATATTCATGGGTGATACCGGCAGCCTGATACTTGGATATATACAGGCGTTTCTGGCTATTGAGGTACTCAGCCTGACGCCTTATACTCCGCCTTACAACATGCTGGTGATAGCGTTTGCGGCTTTGTTTCTGCCGGCTTTCGACGTTTTCAGGGTTATAACGGTCAGGCTCTACAACAGGAAACATATTTTCATGCCCGACAGGGGTCATATTCACCACAAGCTGCTAAGTATAGGTCTGACGCCGCGCTGGGTGCTGGCGACGCTGATAGTTGTGGACGTAATTTTCTGCTGGCTCAATATCTGGCTCTGTTTTTATGACGCCAACGTTACCGCGCTGATTCTGGCGGACATAGCTCTGTGGGTCGGATTGAATATCATCATCAATCGCATGATCAGCAAACGAGAAAATTCGGCAGTGAAGAGTGAAGAGTGAATAGTGAATAACGGCAGAAGAATAGTGAATAGTGAAGAGTGAAGAGTGAATAACGGCAGAAGCAATGACAGCATACGAAGCATGTCGTAGAATCATGGCAAGCAGATGACGCAGATTTGATGTGCTTATGAATCTCCGGTATCGTCATTGCGAGGCACGAAGCAATCCAAGTGTACCGCGTCAGCGTCCCCCGGAGGCACGAAGCAATCCAAGTGTACCGCGTCAGCGTCCCCCGGAAGCACGAAGCAATCCAAGTGTACCGCGTCAGCGTCATTGCGAGGAACGAAGCAATCTAAACGGGTCATGTAAAATCATCAGCGGTGATTAAACAGTTTTACGCAGATAATGCCATTCCGTTTGTGGAAGATTAATTGGCATTATCTGCGTAAATCATTTAAATCTGCGGCATCTGCGTGTTATGGCGAGTCGGAGATTGCTTCGTGCCTCGCAATGACGATACCGGAGATTCATAAGCACATAAAATCTGCGTCATCTGCGTGCCGTTATTCACTCTTCACTCTTCACTATTCACTATTCTTCTGCCGTTATTCACTCTTCACTCTTCACTCTTCACT
>JAITNE010000214.1 GCA_031290635.1 Tannerella sp.
GCTTTCAGGTATTGCCCGAACAGTCCGTTTTCGGGATTCGACCATAATGGCCCTTCGTAGAAATTACCCGGACAAACGGAGTTGACTTTTATCCTGTAAGGAGCTAATTCTAAGGCAAATGACTGTGTCAGTCCTATGCCCCCGAACTTGCCTCCGGCGTATGCAAAATTTGCTTTCGAGCCTCGCAATCCCGATTTGGAATTGATTTGGATGACGTCGCAATAATTCTCCGGCGCATAACGGTTTTGCAGTTTCATAACGCGCGAAGCTGCTTGCGTACAATAAAAATAAGCGTTATAGTTGATTTTCGTAACGAACTCGAAGTTTTCGGGCGTCATCTCTTCTAATCCGCCTGCCCGCAATACTCCTGCATTGCTGACAAACACGTCTAATCCGCCGAATGTGCAAATCGTCCGATGGATAAGTTGTTGCAGACTTGCAGTGTCGGCTACGTTTGTTTTGACAAAAATAGCCTTATTGCTTCGCGCCTCACTGCTGAGGCTCGCTGCGGTCTTCCGTCCGACTTCCTCATTGAGGTCGGCAACGACGATATTTGCTCCTTCGCGAATCAGACAGCGGGCGATGCCTTCGCCAAAACCCTGCGCAGCGCCGGTAACGATAATGATTTTGTTTTCGACCCGACCGGAAGACTTGCCTGCACTCACTTTGCGGCGGTAGTTTTCTACTTCCCAATTGTCGATAAAATCAATCTGCGCCTGCGTCATCGGATGCTCTCCGCCAAAGGATTGGGCTATTTCGGCTATCCTCATCATGTCTTCGTAAACATCGAGGATAATGTCGCAACCGGCGGCATGGTCGCCAACGGCAACTAAACCTATACCTTTGATTAAAAGGACTTTTGGTGCATATCCGTTTTTGGCTGTATATGCTTTTATCTCTTTTTCGGCAGTAGCAAGCAGTTCATCATTGTCGCTGTTATTCATATAGATATACTTCGATTTACAATAAACGATAATATCTGGCGAAAACGCTACGCTTATCTTTAAAAAGTCCTCTATTGACGCCGCGAACGATTCAATGCGATGGTTGTTACGGATTTTCAGAGTTTTAAGTCCGCCCGCGCTAAGCATCATACGAATAGCGGGAACGATTTCCTGCGCCGTTGCAGGGATTTCGGCTGCCTCGTCGCTGTGTCTCGTAGATACGGCGGCTTCAATCGTGGCTATGACTTTCTCGTAAATAGCTTCCACTTCGACGATAGTGTCGGCGCCTACAAAGATGCCGTGATTCTGCAAAAGCAGGACGGCAGGCTCTTTGCCGAACATCAACCTGTAAGCTCGGATGCGGTTTTCCACCTCCTTAAAGAGCGTATAGCCCGGATCGGTGTAAGGAATGTAAATTGCGTTGTCGCCAAAGAGGCGGGCAGTCTCGGTTTCCGCATTTTGGCTGCACATCAAGCCATTGACCGTTGTCGGGTGCAGGTGGACTACAAAACGTCCGTTCATGGCGTTGTGCATGGATGTTTCGACTGAAGGACGGCGGTCATTCGTCAGGCAGGCGGCTGCAAGGTCGTTTTTCACTTCCTCTTCACGCCTTGCCGGGTCTGCGCTGTAATCTTTTTCGGAGATAACGCCAAGCCGTTTGCGGTCGAGTATGGCGAAACCCTCTTCGGTAATTGTCGCCAATGATGTGCCGCTGGCTTTAACCCATAGTTTTTCGTCGTTCTTGTACGATGTATTTCCTCCTCCTGCAATAACGTAGCGTTTGTCGTGCCCGTATTTTCGCGAAATTTCAATCAGTTGTTCTATTTCTTTCATATTGGTGTTTTTGATATTTCTTTCGGAGCGCAAAGTTACCAATTATTTTTTTAATCCTTACCTTTGCGCAAAAATTTATGAAGAACAACGATTGGAAAGAACGTCTTGGGATGGTCTATTCGACTAATCCCGACTACAAATATGGCTCCGTTGAGGAAACGGAAGAAGCGACTCTGCCGAAAGAAAAGCAACTGCTTCGTATTGCTCTGGATAAGCGCAATCGAGGCGGTAAGACCGTTACGCTCATCAGCGGTTTTACAGGCAGAGATGAAGACCTCGAAACGCTTACCAAGCAGTTGAAAGTGAAATGTGGCGCAGGCGGCGCTGCTAAAGACGGAGCAATAATCATTCAAGGAGATGTGCGTAGCAAGGCGCATGATTATCTGACAAAAGAAGGATACGTCAAAACCAAAATCATATAATATGGTAACAATATACAGCGCCTCGGCAGGCACCGGCAAGACGCACACTCTGACTGGAGAGTATCTTACCTTGCTCTTCAAAGGGACGGAAGGGTATCGGCATATACTCGCCGTTACATTTACTAATAAGGCTACTGCGGAGATGAAAAGTAGAATCATCGAGGAACTGTCGCGTCTGGCCGACGAAAATCAGCCGTCCGACTATCTCGCTATGCTGTCCTCCGGCGCGAAGAAAGACGAGCAGGCTATACGAGGGCAAGCTCGCAAAATCCTGATAAACATTCTGCATGACTATTCGGCTTTCAATATCAGCACTATAGACCATTTTTTTCAGCGCACAATGCGTTCCTTTACCCGCGAGATAGGTTTACAGGGCAACTATAAGATTGAGCTTGACCATCAACGCATGTTGGAAGATTCGGTTGACAGTATGATGTCGGAACTCGAAGAGAGTAAGGATAACTTACTGATGGATTGGCTTTTGCGCTTTATCGAAGAAAAGATAGACAGAGGCAAGGATTGGGATATTAAGAACGACATCATAAGCCTTGGTAACCAGCTGTTTAAGGAGGACTTTAAGTCCGGCAGCGAAGCGCTTGCAGAAAGCCTCAGCCGGAAGCCTTTCTTGAAAGAATATCAGGATGATCTGTATAAAATCATGCGTCCGATTGAGAATTTAGCTCGTGAACTTGGTGAGAGAGGATTGCAGTTGATGGAGCGACACGGTCTGCAAGCCTCTGATTTCAAGGGAGGAAGTCGCTCGGCGTTTTATCGATTCGAGAAGCTTGCAGTCGGTAATATGGAGCCGCCTTCGGCAACCTTTTGCGCTTTACTGAATAATGTTGAAAACTATTATACCAAAAAGGCTTCTCCGGAAGTACGGCAAGCCTGCGAAAGCATTTACAACGACGGTATGAACTCGCTAATAAATAGCGTGTTGGACTTGTTCGACAATCTCACGGATTATTATACGGCAAAGGTTATAGCTCGCAATTTTTATGCTCTGGGTATTCTGGCCGACCTTTCGGAACATATATCCGGATGGCGTTCTGAAAATAACAAGATGCACATCTCTGATACGACCGAGCTGCTGAACAAGATTATCGGCGGCAGTGATATTCCTTTTATATACGAAAAGACCGGCACTCGTATCGATCATTATATGATAGATGAGTTTCAGGACACAAGCGCCATGCAATGGGCTAACTTCCGTCCGCTTATCAAGGACAGTCTCGACAGCGGTCGCAGCAATCTTATAGTAGGCGACGTCAAACAAAGCATCTATCGCTTTAGAAACTCCGACTGGTCGCTGCTCGACCGTAAAGTAAAGGAAGATTTTGCCGGACTGACCGTCGAAAAGCAGCTTGCCGAAAATTGGCGCAGCTGTCGTAACATAGTGAATTTCAACAATATGATATTCGATAGCGTCCCTTACATACTGCAACTGCAATATAATGAAGAAGTAGAGCAGTCGTCGTTGAATGAGGCTGAGAAGGAAGCATTGAGTACAGGCATAACATCGGCGTATAAAGGCGCAACGCAGAAGATAGCGCCTCCTTTCGAGAACAGGGCAGGACACGTAAGAATAGAGTTTCTGACGGACGAAAAAGAGCGTCCATGGAAAGAGCAAAGCATGGAGCGCCTGCCTCTGCTCGTAGAACAACTACAGGCGAAGGGCTATGAACTGCGAGATATAGCTATCCTTGTGCGCAATAACGACGAGGGCGTCCTTGCTGCCGAGACCCTGCTCGGTTACAGTGAGCAACATCCCGATTCGCACTATCGATACGATATTATTACAGAGGATTCGTTGACGGTAAATTCTTCTATATCAGTTCGTTGGATAGTCGCTATGCTTAGGTACATAGAAGCCTCCCCAAGTTCTGCAAAAGCAGG
>JAITNE010000233.1 GCA_031290635.1 Tannerella sp.
GTATTAGCTAAATACGGAATAACCTCAACCGGCGTTACACTTTGGGGAACAGGCTCTCCCATGCGTGAATTTCTTTGGAGCGAAGAGGTAGCGGATGCTTGCGTTTTCATTATGCAAAATGTTGATTTTAAGGATTTGAAATCCGGTCCGGAAGTTCGTAATTGTCATATCAACATTGGCACCGGTCTGGAAATAAGCATCAAAGAATTATCCGGTATTATTACCAAAACAGTCGGTTATCAAGGAGATATTCTTTTTGATTCGTCCAAACCGGACGGCACAATGCGCAAATTGACAGACGTCTCCAAACTTCACGCGCTTGGCTGGCGTCACAAAATCGAAATCGACGAAGGCGTACGCAAAGTTTACGAATGGTATCGCTTGCAAAAACTGTAAATCTTAATAATGGACATGACAGGTTGGATTATCCCGAAATGATGTTAAAAATCCTGTGCCGGACAATTTACGCCTTAAATTCGGAAAATTCAGGCATATAGCTTTCCGCCGGAACACTTACCTTTGCTGCGAATTATAAAGTCAAATTAAGAATGAGACACATTACTACATTCGCATACATAATATTACTAATGATGGTTTTCGAGGAAATACCCATGTCGTTTGCTTCCCGCGAAACAGTCGTTATAAACGATAACTGGACATTCCGTTTCGGATATCAGGTGCAAAGTAAATCATCCCGAAGAGTTGATTTGCCGCATACATGGAATGCTCAGGACGCTCTTTCCGGCAGGGAAGACTATTATCGCGGGGCGGGCGTTTACGAGAAAAATCTCGAAATATCGCCGGAATGGAAAGGCAAAAGGCTTTTTCTGCATTTCGGAGGTGTGAATACTGTTGCGCACGTGTTTGTGAACGATAGTTACATTGGCGAACATCACGGAGGTTACGCCGCTTTTGTCTTTGAGATTACGGATAAGGTCGTTTACGGCGGTAATAACAAGCTGACGGTCAGAGTCAGTAATGCGCTGAATCTTGATGTGATGCCGCTGGTAGGTGATTTCAACTTCTACGGCGGAATATATCGCGACATGCATCTGATTGTACTTGACGAAGCCTGCATTTCGCCTACCGACTATGCGTCGCCGGGCGTTTACCTGACGCAGAAAAGCGTTACCGAAGAACGCGCGGAAGTTGGAGTGAAAGTTATGCTGTCGAACTCCGGAAGCTCGAAGCGCGTAGATGTGAAACTGAAAATATGGGATGGCGACAAATTGCTGTCCGAGCGCTCGCTGCCGGTCGATTTGGGCGACGCCGACAATGTCCCCGCGACATTGGATATTGTAATCGAAAAGCCGCATTTGTGGAACGGACGCAAAGACCCGTTCATGTATAAAGCGGAGGTTTGTCTGCTGTCGGACGGGACGGAGATAGACAAAGTATGCCAGCCGCTGGGCTTGCGCTTTTACGGCACAGACCCGGCAAAAGGCTTTTTCCTGAACGGCGAACATCTGAAACTGTATGGCGTATGCCGTCATCAGGACAGGGCGGAAACGGGCAATGCGCTTCACCGCCGGCATCACAGGGAAGACGTGGCTATAATTGCCGAGATGGGCGCTAACGCCGTCCGGCTGTCGCATTATCAGCAAGACAAGTATGTCTTCGATTTGTTCGACAGTCAAGGCTTTATTGTGTGGGCGGAGATACCTTTCATCGGGCCTGGCGGCTATCTTGACAGAGGATTTGTGAACAGTCCGGGCTTCCGCGCAAACGGAAAAGCGCAGCTGACGGAACTGATACGCCAGAATTACAATCATCCTTCTATCTGTTTCTGGGGACTGTTCAACGAGCTGAAGACTTTCGGCGACAATCCTGCGGAATACGTGAGCGAGCTGAATAGCCTGGCTCATGCCGAAGACCCTTCCCGCGTTACAGCGTCGGCTACGTTTCTCGAAGATGCAAACGACCTGAACAAGGTAACCGACCTTATAGCATGGAATAAATATTATGGCTGGTACGACGGTTCGGCGCAGGATTTGGCTATTTGGGCGGACAACGTTCATGCGGCTTTTCCGCAATTCAAGCTGGGCTTGAGCGAATACGGCGCCGGCGCAAGCATCTATCACCAGCAGGAAGAATTTAAGTCGGGCGATGCGGCGGGCTGGTGGCATCCTGAAAACCGGCAGACGTACTATCATATCGAAAACTGGAAAGCGATAACCGAACGGGATTTTATTTGGGGATCGTTTCTGTGGAACATGTTCGACTTCGGAGCGGCGCATCGCAGGGAAGGCGACCGTCCGGGCATTAACGACAAGGGACTTGTCACTTTCGACCGCAAAGTCCGCAAAGACGCCTTTTACTTCTACAAGGCAAACTGGAATCACGACGAGCCGTTCGTTTACATCGCCGGTCGCCGTAATGACGAAAAGACCTCGGCTACGACGGATATCATAGTCTTTTCGAACTTGCCTGAGGTGGAATTGACGGTGAACGGCAAAAGCAACGGCAAAATGAAAAGCGACGGATACGCGACATTCAGGTGGAACGGCGTGGCGCTAAGCAAGGGTAAAAACGTTGTAGAGGCGTCGTCGAGGATAAAAAAAATATCCGTAACGGACAGGATAACTTTGAATTTGAATTATTGAAATTATATTATCAGAGATTATTTTTTAATTGTCAAACAAAACTTTGTATTTATGAAAAAAAGCATTATTTTTTGCAGAAAAATCTTCTTGTGTTTATCGACGATAGCGTTGAGCGCGTTTGCGACTACGGCGTATTCGGCGGATAAACCCTCAGACTATGTTACAGAGCCTGAGCAGAGCAAGACCATTACCGTTGTCGTACAGGACGAAACAGGTCCTGTCATCGGCGCTAATGTCTCAATCAAAGGCACTACGATCGGCAATATGACGAATATTGACGGAATAGTAACCTTGAACAGCGTGCCGGCGACGGGAGCTGTTGTTATCGTTTCGTACATCGGGTACATAACGCAGGAAAAAGTTGTCGGCGACAATACTCGAATTGAAGTATTCCTGGTCGAAGACACGCAGAAGCTCGACGAAGTCGTGGTTGTGGGCTATGGCACGCAGAAGAAGATACACCTGACCGGTTCGGTCTCGACTGTATCCGCCGATAAGCTCGAAAACCGCGCCGTGCCTGCACTTTCGACCTCGCTTGCAGGTCTGGCGTCCGGCGTCAGCGTTACTCAAGGCAGCGGCGCACCGGGCAGCGAAAGCGTCTCCATCCTTATCCGCGGCATAAGCTCGTTCAACAGCAGCAGCCCGATGATTCTTGTGGACGGTATAAGCGCTACCATGGACGCCGTCAACCCTGAAGACGTCGAGAGCATCTCCTTCCTCAAAGACGCGGCTTCGGCAGCTATCTACGGATCGCGTGCCGCTAACGGCGTCGTGCTTATCACCACTAAAAAAGGCAGCCGCAACGCCGCCCCCAAGGTGTCGTACTCCAACTTATTCGCCTCCGAGAAGCCCATCACCGACGTCAGTTTCCTGTCGGACATGCCACTGTGGATGGAGTTGCATAACAAGTCGCAATCAAACAACAACCCCGGCGTATCCACCTTCTGGTATGCACAGGGCACAATCGACGCATGGAGAGAGGCTAATGCCAACCCTAACGGCATCTATACCGACCCCGGTACAGGCAATCAGATACCCAACTGGCTGGCCTATCCTAACACGGATTGGGCGCAGATAATGTTTCAGTCGCAGTTCTTCCAGAAGCATAATTTATCCGTACAGGGCGGCAGTACTAACAGCAACTACATGCTGTCGGTCGGCTATCAGGACAACCCCGGCACGCTCGAGAACACTGCCGACCGACGGTTTAACTTCCGCATCAACGCCGAAAGCAAGATTGCCGACATCATCAAGGTCGGAACTCAGACCTACGCCACAAAGAACTTCAAAGAACCCGGCAGCACAAGCATGACCTACCTGTTTCAGGCTTATCCCGGCATCAATCCCAAATACGACGGCAAATACGGCGCAGGTGAAGACCCTGTTATGACTAACATGAACAATGTCCTGCTGTCGGTAGCCTCCGAAGGCGGCATCAACGAGGTTACACGGCTATACAGTTCATGGTTTGCCGGCATCGACATCTGGAAAGGCTTGAGCGCCGAAGCCAAATTCAACTATCAGAATACCTTCGGCAACTATGAAACCTATACTCAGGATTTGCCCAGATATAGATTCCGTGAAAGCCTCGACGTTCCTTCGGAAAACATCGGAGTACTCGAGCAAGCCGTAACCACCCGCTATTCGTCATTAAGTTCGAGCTATACGGCAGACTTCCTCCTCAACTACGCCCGCACTTTCGGCGACCATGAAGTCAGCGCCCTCCTCGGCTACGAACAGTACTACACCCAAAGCAGCGCCTTCCAAGCTACGCGGCAAGGGTTGATTGACTGGTCGATTACCGACATTACCTCCGCAGCCGAAATGAAAGAAATTACAGGCTCGGCTAAAACCGATTACGCCATGCTCTCCTATTTCGGAAGCGTGAACTATGCCTATAAAAGCAAATATCTCTTCGACG
>JAITNE010000234.1 GCA_031290635.1 Tannerella sp.
AATGCAGATTGCTTCGTACCTCTGGGGGACGGACACGTGCGAAGCAAGTCCCGAAGGGACGTAATTTTCATAACCGCAGGTAAGCGATAGCGCAGCCTGCGGTAGGACATCCCCCCACAACTGCCTGAAAGGCAGGATTTGAATATGAGTTCTGCCTTTCAGGCTCTCCCCGTCATTTCCTCTTGTTTGAATTTTTTATAGAGACTCGCGATGACGGACATGTGCGACACGCGACGACGGGCGCCCGCAAGGGGCGCCCCTACGGGTGGGACACGACAAGTTGGGACGCGACAGGTTGGAACGCGACAAGCTGGAATGCGACAAGTTGGAATGCGACAAGCTGGAATGCGACAGGTTGGAATGCAACAGATTGGAACGCGACAGGTTGGAATGCGACAAGCTGGAATACGACAAGATTGGAACGCAACAGGTTGGGAGGTATGAAGCTCCGGCTTCATACTACAAAGGTACGTAGAATCAATACGTCGCATCCCCGTTAGGGGATTCATATCAATAGAAATAAGGCTTATCACTATCCTTTAATCCCCATCGGGGATTCACATTCACCACAGATGTTTTTCTCCACGAATTCCACGAATTCCACCAATATCGCGGAAAAACGCGGGGACGTATTAAATAACGATGGCGCACAACGGATTTTGTGCGCCACTCAAGGATAAACATTATATAACTAAAGATCGATTTTCTCGCTGAATTGCGCTGCAAAGGTACGGCAAACTTTGAGATAAAAATATCCCCTTTAATAGGTATTTTTTTGCCTTTTCTACCTATTAGTAGTGAGCAACGAATAGTGAATAGTGAACAATAAATGAGGATACGCTACGCTAAAAGTCATACAAAAAGGGGCTGAAACCCCGTAAGGTCCAGCCCCCCCAAAAAAAAATAAAAATATTACAATCGGAAATCTTATTTTATCCTCTTGTAACCGTAAACGGCGAGGTCGCCGAGTTCTTCTTCGATGCGAAGCAGTTGGTTGTATTTAGCCATGCGGTCGCTGCGGCTGAGTGAACCGGTCTTTATCTGACCGCTGTTTGTAGCTACGGCGATGTCGGCGATTGTAGCGTCTTCGGTCTCGCCCGAACGGTGGCTGGTAACGGTCGTGTAGCCGTGGCGGTGAGCCATCTCGATAGCGTCGAGGGTCTCGCTCAGCGAACCGATTTGGTTGACCTTAATAAGAATAGAGTTAGCGCAACCCAGCTCGATGCCTTTCTTGAGGAACTGAACGTTAGTGACAAAGAGGTCGTCGCCTACGAGCTGGCATTTGTCGCCGATCTTGTCGGTTAACAGCTTCCATCCGTCCCAGTCGTTCTCGCTCATACCGTCTTCGATTGAGTCGATGGGGTATTTGGCGCTCAGTTCGGCGAGGTAGTCGGCTTGCTCGGCGGAGGAGCGTTTCTTGCCGTTTGCGCCTTCAAACTTGGTGTAGTCATAGACGCCATCCTTATAGAACTCCGACGCCGCGCAGTCGAGACCGATTTTGACGTCCTTTCCCGGCTCGTAACCGGCGTTCTTGACGGCAATAAGGATTGATTCGAGAGCCTCTTCGGTGCCGCCGGCAAGGTTGGGAGCGAAGCCGCCTTCGTCGCCTACAGCGGTGCTTAGACCTTTGTCGTGAAGCACTTTCTTGAGTGAATGAAACACTTCGGCTCCGCAGCGCAGACCTTCCTTGAATGAAGCAGCGCCGACGGGACGGATCATAAACTCCTGAAAAGCGATAGGCGCGTCGGAGTGAGAGCCGCCGTTGATGATGTTCATCATCGGTACAGGCAGCACGTAGGTGTTAGTGCCTCCGAGGTAGCGGTAGAGGGGCACGTCGAGGTAGTTGGCGGCGGCTTTGGCTACGGCTAAGGATACGCCGAGGATAGCGTTTGCGCCGAGTTTCGACTTGGTCGGAGTGCCGTCCAGCTCAAGCATTTTGCGGTCGATAGCGCGTTGCTCGAGGGCAGAGACGCCAATGAGCGCAGGCGCGATGACGGTGTTCACGTTGGCAACAGCTTTCTGTGTACCTTTGCCCAGATAGCGCGTTTTGTCGCCGTCGCGCAGTTCGAGGGCTTCGTTTTCGCCGGTAGATGCGCCGGAAGGAACGGATGCTCTTCCGATGACGCCGGACTCTAATGTTACATCAACTTCAACAGTTGGATTTCCGCGGGAATCAAGTATCTCGCGCGATACAATTTTTTCGATTTTCATACTCGTAATACTTTAAATTAATATGTTAGATATTTATAGAAATGTTCCTCTGTCGAGATTACCATCGCACTCTTTTAGCAGGATGGTTTCGAGTTCTTTGGCTTTGTCGGGGTAGCGGAGGATGAGGTCGTACTTTTCTTCCTCGTCTTCGCGGATATTGTAAAGCTCAAACTTCTTCTTTTTGTAGAAGTAGCGCAGTTTCCAGCCGTCATTCATCAGCAGCGCCGGACCTTCGCGCGAACCGACAACGATATAGCGGCTTTTGGGCAGCTTGCCGGCTTTCTTCAGCAGCGGCAGGTAGGATACGCCGTTCTTGGAGGTCGTCAGTTTGACGTTAAGCATGTCGGCCATGGTCGGCAGGAAGTCGTAGGACGATACAATCTGGTCGCAGACGCGGCTTTGCAGACGTCCTTTACTGTAAAAGGTCAGGGGCACGCGGATGCCGCCTTCGAGGTTGCTTTGCTTTAATCCTGCCAGATTGGCATTGCCGTTGAAGACGTCGCCGGCCTTGTAACCATAATATTTGAAGTAGGAATCATCGAACTTCTCGCCGGTTTCAACATCGCTGTAAGGCGGCTCAAAGCGGCCTTGTTGCTGATAGGAGATTTCATGTCCGTTATCCGAAGTAAAGATGATGATTGTGTTGTTGTCGATGCCGAGCGTGCGCAGTTCGGCCATGATAAGGCCTACATGGTCGTCGAGCAGCTTGACCATTGAGGCATATTCTTTTTCAATCGGCGTGAGAGCCGTATTGTTTGCTACTTCGGGATGAATGGCGGGGATCGATACCGGCGCGTGCGGCAGTTGGGTCGAGAAGAGGACAAAGAAAGGCGTGTCCTTAAAGTAGCGGATAAACTCAAGCGTTTTCTTCAGCATTGAGTCGGGCGCGTAAGCCTGTTTGCCTTCCATATTCCGGCGTTCGGCGTATGCCTGTTCGTTTTCGGGGGTACGTCCTTTGCCGCAATCTGAGCGCGTATTGCCTTCTATGCGGGACAGTTCGCCGTTCTCAAAGAGGAAAGGAGGAGAGTAACCCTGACTTCTGAAGTGGTCGAGGTAGCCGTAATAATAACTCCAGCCGTGCAGCTGCATCTGTTTACGGGTGGTAGTGTTGCCCCAGCCGAGCATGCCAATCTGCGCGGTCAGGTAGCCGGCTTCCCTGAATACTTGAGGCAGATAGGGGTCGTTTGCGTCAAGGGGGATATCGTTATCGTTAAGAAAGGCTTCGTTTA
>JAITNE010000019.1 GCA_031290635.1 Tannerella sp.
GTGGCGCTCTTGACAGTCAGAAATGCCTCATCATCACGTATCCTGACACGTACAGTACGCTCGGTATCCGTGCAGAGATAAGCCTGTACGATGCGACGTTTTGCGTATGCAGCATCAATAAACGAAGTGTCCTTTACTAAAAATTTACGCTCTATTTCCATAAATAATTCTCAATTCTCAATTCTCAATTGCATTCATTCCTCCCCATACCGCCAGCAGGCCAAGTATGACGCTGACAAGGATATATGTAATAGCTAAAAAGTAGTGGCCGTTGCCGAACATTTTCAGACTCTCGGACGAAAAGGCCGAAAAGGTTGTGAAACCACCGCAGAAACCGGTGATAAGCAACAGTCGGAGGTTGGCGTTCAATACTTGCTGACGCTCAAGGAAGGCAACTACTAAACCCAAAATAAAACATCCGGCAATATTCACAAACAGCGTTCCGACAGGGAAAGTTGTATGCTGCATCTTGCCTGCAAGAAGCGAACTAGCATACCTCAACATGCTACCTGCGCCTCCGCCTAAACCAACTAATAACAAATCTCTAAACATAGATTTTTAGTTTATTATGACCATTGATGCGCCGAATCCGTATTCACGAAAAGAGGCGTCCTGAAAGCGGCAACGACTTCGGTAAGTCGTTTTCAGTTCTTTTTCGATAGCTGCCCGCAGCACCCCTTCGCCCTTGCCGTGTATAAAAACTATCTTCTGCCCTTTCTTTGCTGCATTCGCCTTGATTATCTCGTGAAACTTCGACAACTGACAGTTCAGCATGTCGGCGTTGTTCATCCCTGCGGTGCTGTCAAGCAGTTGATTGATATGCAGGTCAATCTCTATCACGTTGTTTGCAGGCGCAGGTTTTTTCATGATGCGTGAAGGACGTTCTTCTTTTTTAGTCAGCATGGCGTCCTTCATTTCCGAAGCCGAGAGAAGCGTTTGGCGTTCGGGCTGATCGTTGACTACAAGCGGTAAAACGAGAGCATCATCCTCGAAGAAATCATTGCGAGTGAAGCAGTGCAGTTTGTAGAATTTTACCGTATCGAGGCGTATCTCAATCGACAAAGCCTGCTTCAATCCAAACGACTTGCCCTCCTTGAAAGCTATCATCTGCACACAGATATGTTCAAGACCGTTGAGCGACGTTTTCTCTATTTCTTCCATGAAAACCTTAGTATCAGGCTCTATCAGTCCATGAAAGCGGCTTATCCACGCATTATTCTCGCAGGACATAAAATTGAGGTAGAGAAAATAGTTGCTCTCATTTATCAGATAAGCCTCAAAATTGCTCTGTATAAACGATTTGGGTGTGGCAGGCAGGAAAGCCAGATAGATATTCAGCCTCTCGCCTTGAGGCGTCTCTACAAAGACCTCGACAGGTTTAGCCTTGACTACAGGAGGCGGCGGCGCGACCTTTTTTACAGGTGGGATATATGGCTGAGTTTCACGGTTTGCCATACGTTTATCGGCCTCTCCGACAACAACGCACTCGGTGATAAGCATCGGCACGTCGAAACCGTTCTCGTCCTCTACCAGCACCTGGTCTTTACCGTGAAAAGCAGTAACATGTCCGCCCCCTACATTGTTGAGGAAACGTACCTTGTCGCCTATTTCGAGCGGCCTCTTACGCTGTGAAGAAGCGTCGTAAAAATCTTCTTTTCTCATCTTTTTTTGCTGCAAAATTACTACTTTTGCACGAAAAACAAGCTAATAATGAGTGAAAAAGAAATAAGTATTGACGAATACGATTACTCGCTGCCGGACGACAGGATAGCCAAGTTCCCGCTGCCGGAGCGCGATAAGTCGAAACTGCTGATATATGACAAAGGAGCTATCCGCGAGAGCGTCTTTGAGAGCATTGCCTACTATCTGCCTGCCGATTCGTTGATTGTGCTGAACAACACCCGCGTTATCCGTGCCCGTTTGCTTTTCGAGAAAGAGACCGGAGCGCACATTGAAGTCTTTTGCCTCGAACCTGAAAAGCCTCGCGACTATGCACTTTGTTTTCAAGCCCGCGGCGAATGTCGATGGTCTTGTCTTGTAGGCAACCTCAAACGTTGGAAAAGCGGCGTCTTGAAGCGCACTTTCAGTATAGGCGAAAGCAAGATAATATTCTCTGCCGAGAGAATAAACTCATCCGAAAACAACAGCCACAGCATACTTTTCAGATGGGATAACACGGCGTTTACGTTTGCCGAAATCCTCGATGCAGCGGGCATACTGCCTATTCCTCCCTATCTGCATCGCGAGACGCAACAATCGGATTTGCAGACTTATCAGACCGTCTATTCGCGGATAAAAGGCTCGGTGGCAGCGCCTACAGCAGGTCTCCATTTTACGCCCGCAGTGCTTGCCGACCTTGAAGCGAGGGGTTTTAGGCGCGAAGAAGTTACCTTGCATGTCGGCGCCGGCACTTTCAAGCCCGTACAGACGCCAACAATCGGCGAGCATGAGATGCACGGCGAATATATATCACTCAGCCGTTCAACAATAGCTAATCTGCTTGACAGTTTAGGGCGAATAACGGCAGTCGGCACTACCACAGTTCGAACTCTCGAAAGCCTTTATTATATAGGCGTCGCTTTGGCTCAAAAAAATGATAAAAACACAGAGATTCCTGTTGTAGAACAATGGACTCCATATAATCATTCTTTCATCCCTGCCGACGAAGCATTAAGAAACATTCTGCATCATCTGGACAGTCAAGGACTTGACACGCTTATTGCCATGACGCGGATTATCATCGTTCCGGGCTATCGTTTTCGTTTGGTCAATAATATGATAACCAACTTTCATCAGCCTCGAAGCACCTTGTTACTGCTTGTTTCGGCCTTTGTCGGCGGTCGCTGGCGCGAAATCTATGACTACGCCCTCGCCAACAACTTCCGCTTCCTTAGTTACGGCGATAGCTCGCTGATTCTCAACACGCAGGATTTGTCTTGTTATGCGGAATGAACAACTGTATCCGTCATTT
>JAITNE010000023.1 GCA_031290635.1 Tannerella sp.
TCGTAGTCGCCTTCGATTTCGGATCTGAAGACGTTGCCTTCGAGCAGGGTCTCTGTTTCGCCGCTTCGGTAAAAGATGCTTGCCCGGCCGGGGAGGTCGGCGTCGGCTGCTACGGTGAAAGTAACAGCGCTCTCTCCGTCATCATTTATGGCGGTTACGTCGGCTGTGTGGGTAAGGACTACCTGCTCGGCGCGAACGGTTGCCGTTTGAGATTGAAGTCCTTCGTAAACAGCATGGAAGGAGTATGTGGCGGGGATGGTCGTTGTGAAAGTGTTGCCTGCAAGGCTTGCGCCGTCTTCGCCGGTTATGAGGTAGCCGGATGCGAGCGGTTGACCGTCGGCGTTGACTGTAAATGTTGCTGCGTCCATGCCGTTCGACTTGATAGCGTCCTTGTCAACTGTTAAGGCAATGCTCCGGGGTTTATCGTCTTCCTTTTTGTCATCGCAAGCAGTAAAAGCGAGCACAGGCAGCAATAAACCGAGTAATCCGATGAAATATTTCTCTTTTATCATAATGAATGAATTAATTCTCTATTGTGGGTACAAAAGTACTGAAAATTAAATTAACAAGAGGAGAAGACAACATCTTAACTTCACAAAAAAATTATCTACTTTTGTGGTCTTATTTTTAAAGATTATGTTGATATATAAAAGAATTGCTGTTAAGGTTGGAAGCAACGTTCTGACACGGAAGGACGGTACGTTGAACGTTACGCGAATGTCGGCTCTCGTTGACCAGATTGCCGAACTGCGACGCAGCGGCGTAGCTGTAGCGCTGATTTCGTCCGGCGCGGTGGCTTCGGGACGCAGCGAAATACGACCTGACAGGAAACTCGACGCCGTCTCGGCAAGGCAACTGTATTCAGCCGTAGGACAGGCCAAACTGATAAACCGCTATTACGAACTGTTTCGCGAACACGGCGTAGCCTGCGGCCAGATACTGACGATGAAGGAAAACTTCGCCACTCGCCGGCTCTATCTGAACCAGAAGCATTGCATGGAAGTGATGCTCGACAACGGTGTCTTGCCGATAGTGAACGAAAACGACGCCGTGTCGGTTACCGAACTTATGTTTACCGACAACGACGAACTGTCAGGCTTGATTGCCGCCATGATGGGCATGGAGGCGCTCGTAATCCTCAGCAACGTCGATGGAGTTTATGACGGCGACCCTTCAGAGCCGACTTCCGCAGTTATTCGTGAGATAAAGGACGGCTCTCCTGAAGCGCAATCGTTTGTTGCAACGGAGAAGTCATCGTTCGGTCGGGGAGGTATGCTTACTAAATACAACATCGCCCGCAAGATTGCCGACGAAGGGATTGCGGTCATCATCGCTAACGGTTTGAGGGAAAATATCCTGATTGACGTTTTGAGTGAAGACAGCGCAGTTGTATGCACCAGATTCCTGCCCCTGCCGAAGCCTGTAAGCAATATCAAGAAATGGATTGCCCATTCCGAAGGCTTCTCCAAAGGGGAGGTTTATGTGAACGACGGCGCACGCGAAGCCCTGCTGGGGACGAAAGCCACAAGCGTGTTGTTTGTTGGAGTCATCCGTATTGAAGGCGATTTCGAGAAGGATGATATTATCCGTATCCTTGATTTATCCGGTCGTCAGATAGGATTGGGATGCGCCGCTTTCGACAGCGCCGAAGCCCTCAAACGCATCGGCAAACGCTCCGACCGCCCACTCGTACACTATGATTATCTAAACCTGGTACACAATGCACGATAAACAATTCATTATTCTCAATTTCTCAATTTCTAATTCTCAATTTCTAATTCTCAATTCTCAATTCAGTATTCTATGGACTTATTTCACAGAGCGATTGCAGCCGGTAGCGCCTTACAGCTCCTTGGCGACGCAAAGATAAACGAAATTCTGAATGACACGGCGGACGCGCTGGTATCATCCAAAGAAGCTATTATTGAGGCTAACGCGGCAGACCTCGCGCGGATGTCGCCCTCCGACCCCAAATACGACCGTCTGCAACTTACCGACGACCGACTTGAAGATATGGCCGACGACATGCGGCAAGTAGCTACATTGCCGTCACCCTTGGGAAAGCTGCTCGGCGAAACCGTCAGACCTAACGGCATGACTATACGCAAGATTACTGTGCCTTTCGGTGTAATCGGCATCATCTATGAAGCGCGACCTAACGTTAGCTGCGACGTTTTCTCGCTCTGTCTGAAGTCCGGTAACGTATGCCTGCTCAAGGGCGGCTCTGATGCGGAGAACTCTAACCGCGCCCTTACAGACATCATCCGCCGTATCCTCGACAAGCACGGCCTTAACCACGACGTCTGCACCCTGCTACCCTCCGGCCGTGAAGCCACAACAGCCTTGTTGAACGCCACCGGTTTAGTAGATTTGATTATCCCTCGCGGCAGCGCTTCGCTGATAAACTATGTGCGTGAGAATGCCCGCGTACCTGTAATCGAGACCGGCGCAGGCGTCTGCCACACGTATTTCGACCGCGCCGGCGACCGCCAAAAAGGACGCGCAATAATCCACAACGCCAAGACCCGCCGCGTCAGCGTCTGCAATGCGCTTGATTGCCTTATAATACACCGCGAGCGCCTCGCCGACCTGCCCTGCATTTGCGGACGATTATCCGAGAATAATGTTATTGTTTATGCTGATGCTGATGCGTTCAAAGCCTTGCAGGGTCATTATCCCGACGCACTGTTGCAAGCCTCTGCGCCCGATTCCTACGGTACTGAGTTTCTCGATTATAAGATGAGCGTGCGGACGGTAGCATCTATTGAAGAAGCTTTGCAGCACATCGCCCGTCATGGCTCAAAGCATAGCGAGTGCATAGTCAGCGAATCGCCGGAAGCTGTAAGGCAGTTTGAGAATCAAGTAGATGCAGCCTGTGTTTACGCCAATGTTTCGACCTCATTCACCGACGGAGCGCAGTTTGGTTTCGGCGCCGAGATAGGCATCAGCACCCAGAAGATGCACGCCCGCGGCCCAATGGCTCTCCCCGAACTCACTACATATAAATATATCATCGAAGGAAACGGGCAAATACGGGATTAAAGAAATGAGATACAAGATTGCCGTACTTCGCTATGTGTTGCGAGGTACGGCAATCTTCATTCGTGTAATCCGTGTAATCCGTGGACAAAAATTCATCCGTGGATAACTTCCTGACTTCCCGGATTATTTATTTGAAAACGAATACGGAAAGTCCGCTTTCGTTGTCCCTCGCGATTTATTGGGCGTCGCCGACATGCGATAATCAATAACTGCGCCGGCAGTCAGCGTCGCGTGGGTCAGATAGTTCTTAGTATATTCGGAGCCATTCAGCCGCATGTTATCAACATAGCGATTATCGCGATTATTATCGGAAGCATTAATAACAACCTCCTTGCCGTTCTCGAGCCTGACGGTTACCTTCTTGAAAAGCGGCGAGCCGAGCACATACTCATTGCTGCCCGGACATACGGGATAGAATCCCAGAGCCGAGAAAACATACCATGCCGAAGTCTGTCCGTTATCCTCATCCCCACAATATCCGTCGGGGTTGGCATTATAGAGTTTGTCGATGGCTTCGCGCGTCCAAAACTGCGCTTTCCAAGGCTCGCCGGAATAGTTGTAGAGGTAGATAACATGCTGAATAGGCTGGTTGCCATGCGCATAGTTACCCATGTTCATTATCTGCATCTCGCGAATCTCGTGGATAACGCCGCGATAGTAACTCTCGTCGAACAGCGGCGGCACGTTGAAGAGAGAATCCAGCATACCGTTAAATTCCTTCGTCCCGCCCATCAGGTGGATAAGTCCTTGCGGGTCGTGGAAAACCGACCATGTATAGTGCCAGCTGTTGCCTTCGGTGAAAGCGTCGCCCCACTTCAGCGGATTGAACGGCGACTGAAACCGGCCGTCTTCGTTCTTACCGCGCATCAGCTTGTGCGACGGGTCATAGAGGTTCTTGTAGTTCAACGCTCTCTTGGCATAGACGTCGATTTCCTTAGCCGGTTTGCCCAGCGCCTTGCCGAGTTGATAAATACACCAGTCGTCGTAGGCATACTCAAGCGTACGGGCGGCGTTCTCGTTGATCTTGACGTCGTAGGGAACGTAGCCGAGGCGGTTGTAGTATTCGTAGCCAAGCCGTCCGGTCGAGCTTGCTTTAGGATGTACGGCGTTAGCGCCATGCACTACTGCCTGCCATAGAGTTTCAATCTCGTATCCGCGCAGACCCTTGAGCCATGCGTCGGCTACTACTGAAGCCGAATTGTTGCCCACCATGCAGCCGCGATGACCGGGGCTTGCCCATTCCGGCAGGAAACCGCTTTCTTTATATGTATTGATAAGACCTTCCTGCATCTTCGCGCTCATCGCGGGATACATCAGGTTGAGGAAGGGGAACAGCGAGCGAAAGGTATCCCAGAAGCCGGTGTCGGTAAACATGTGTCCTGCCAGAGTCTGACCGTTATAGGGGCTGTAGTGCACTACTTCGCCGTTTTTGTTTATCTCGAAGAAGCTGCGCGGAAACAGCACCGAGCGATACAGACAGGAATAGAACGTCCGCAAATTGTCGATATTATCATCTTCAACCTTGATACGTCCAAGGGTTTCGTTCCACTTCGTGCGACCGCGTTCTTTGATGGCTTCGAAAGTGTCGTCGCCTAACTCTTTAAGGTTGATTTCGGCTTGTTCGGGGCTGATAAACGAGGATGCTATGCGGGCATGAACAATTTCGCCGCGACGGGTGCCGAAACCGATGATAGCGCCGGCATGATTGCAGTCGGCAGCAAGTGCATCTGCGTCAATCTGTTCGTCTTTGACGGCAGCCTTGTAGGTAAATGCCTTGTCAAACTTTATGACGAAGTAGTTCTTGAAATTCTCCGGCACACCGCCCGAGTTTTTAGTTGTATAGCCGATAATTTTATTCTCTTCGGGAATAATTTTCACATACGAACCTTTATCGAAAGCGTCGATAACTACGTAGGAGTTCGCGTTCTCCGGAAAAGTGAAGCGGAAAATAACCGCGCGGTCGGTAGGAGCAAACTCCGTTACCACATCATGCTCGGCGAGATAGACCTTGTAATAATAAGGAGTAGCTTTTTCGGCCTTGTGGGAGTACCAGCTGGAGCGCTCGTCCTGTTTGAAGACCGGTTTACCGGTTACGGGCATGATGGCAAACTGTCCGTAGTCATTTATCCACGGGCTTGGTTGATGCGTCTGTTTGAAGCCGCGAATCTTGTCGGCGTCATAGGTATAAGCCCATCCGTCGCCCATCTTACCGGTCTGGGGCATCCAGAAATTCATCCCCCACGGCATCGCAATAGCCGGATAGGTATTGCCGGTCGATAGAGAAGGCTTAGACATAGTCCCGACTAACGGATTAACATAATCTACCGGACTGAACTCGGAAGCAGCGGCTGCTGTAGCGGCTGTTTCGGCCTGCGACGACATGGCGCCCAAGGCAAACAAGAAAGAAAAAAGAAGTTTCTGTTTCATATAATTTTGAAGTTAAGAAGTTAAGAAAAAGTCAGAAGTTAGAAATTAGAATTTATCTTGATGAAGTCAAGTCGTAGGGACTGGGCTTGCCCCTGCCCAAATATGGGGGTGTTTAGCTCTGCCTTTGCCCAAAAATTTTGATTACGAAGCGCAAAGATAAACATCCCCATAGCTGTCGGTCGCCGAGATATTTCGGAAGGCGCATCACCGTTAGTGCGCAGGCCGATATTAAGAATAAAATTACCGATGAGATTGTTTCTGTGCCGATAAAGGCAGCCGGCGTTAGTATCCGGTTTACTTCTTTTCGATCCACTCGGTGATTTCCTTAGAAAGAGGCAGGGTTTTAGGAGGAGCAAAGCCGGCCCAGTTGCCTTTCTTGTCAATCATAAATTTCTGGAAATTCCACTCTACGGGAGCGTCTTGCTTGCCGTTGTCGCTCTTTTGGGTGAGCCACTTATAGAGCGGGTGGATGTCGTCGCCCTTAACCGAGATTTTGGCCATCATCAGGAAGGTTACGCCATAGTTGAGCTTGCAAAACTCCTGTATCTCCTCGTTAGTGCCGGGTTCCTGGCTGCCGAAATTATTGGCCGGGAAGCCGATAATCACAAACTTCTTCTTCCCGTACTTCTTATACAGCTCTTCCAACTCCTTGTACTGAGGGGTCAAACCGCATTTTGAAGCGACGTTTACTACCAAGACCTTCTTGCCCTTGAGCGAGGAAAGGTCAAAATCTTCTCCCGAGATAGTTTTTACCTTGAAGTCGTAAAAACTTCCCTTTTGCGCTTGAACGGTTACCGTCAGCGCCATCATAGCTAATACTAAAAAAATTTGTTTCATACTTACTTATCTTTTATTTCAACATAATCAACGTACTCGCCCTCGTCTTGGGGGATTACTTTCTTGTTTTTGGCTTTGTCCTGTGAGCGTGAACTTGAGGAAGATGACTGCCTTCTCTCTTGCCTTGAGGCGCCGGCCTGCGTTCGTGTGTCGCCAAACACGACCCGTACTATCCGACGGATCAGGTATGGTACTACGAAGACTACTACAAAAGCTATTATCAAAAATTTCGTCATAAATACTTTCTTAATTGAGGCACAAAGGTAAGAATTTTTATTCAATTAAGAGCAAAGGTTGACTGAGGCTTCGCGGTTCGTCTGCTTATTTCAGCAAACCGTCTTGCTTGAGCAGGAGATCGATTTTGGGGCGAATCATTTCAGGGCGGATATGAGACCCATAGTCCACAATCACTCCTTTTTTATTCACCAATATGCCAAACGGGAATGCATTCATTCCGAACGTTCGCGTTAACTGCGTAAACTCTTCGCCGGTTAAAAAGTGATTGGGAACAGAGCTAAGACCTTCTTTCTGCAGTATTTCCA
>JAITNE010000029.1 GCA_031290635.1 Tannerella sp.
CTCGTTCTTTTGGTTCTATTAGAGATTGCTTTGTATATTGCTTAGATTGCTTCGTACCTCGCAAAGACGGACACGACGACCGTCGTCCTGCAAGGACGTAATCTGCATAGCCACAGGTCGCGACCTCACTGCGAGATACGAACTGCCTTGACCCCACAAAATTTTGTTGCAGGTTTATGCTTGTGGAATGAAATTTTTTTAGTATATACGCGCGCGATACATATAATATATACCTCTGCTCATCTCTCTCTCTCTCTCTCTCTAGTAATAAAGGGAAGTCGCCCAACTGGTCTGTTGGTTGCTAAGGTTTTCGACGGTCTGAATTCAGTGTTGAAATCAGGTCGAAAAACAGGGCTAAGAAAGGAATTAAATTCATCCATGATGATATTTATTATTTTGATTGTTTGAGGCTGCAAAGATATATATTTTTTTAATACCCACCAAATAAAACACAAATATTTTTTATCTACCTCATCTACGCTTCTTCCGCTTCCGCTTCCTGATAGTCGTCTTGCAGTTTGGTCATTACGTCTTTGACGGTGTTGATCTTTTGGGCGCGGTAGGCGTTCTGGCCGGCAAAGGCGTAACCTTTTTTCATGTTTCCGCGCGCTGCCTGGCTTAGGGCGAGGATGATGCAGTAGGGGCTGTTAGTGTAGTCGCAGGTGCGGATGCAGTTGTAGGGGCACTTTTTAGGACGTTCGCTGCCGTCTTCTACGCGGCGGATAAACTCGCCGTCGATAGCACGGCCGGGCATTCCTACCGGACTTTGGATGATTTTGATGTCTTCTTCGGAGGCGTTGATATAGGTGTTTTTGAAGCCGTCGGCCGCGTCGCATTCCTGTGTTGTTACGAAGATGCTTCCCATCTGCACGGCGGCGACCCCCATCTTGATGAAACGCAGTATGTCGGCGCCCGTGTAGATACCTCCGGCGGCGATTACGGGGATTTCTTTTTGATCCTTATATAGACGGGCGACCTCGATTACTGCGGGTACGAGTTTTTCGAGCGCGTAGTTGTCGTCGTCGATTTGTTCGCGTTTGAAACCCAGATGTCCGCCGGCTTTAGGACCTTCTACTACGATAGCGTCGGGCAGGTAGTTGAAGTTTTTGTTCCACTTGTCGCAGATGATTTTGGCTGCTCTGGCCGACGATACTATGGGCACCAGACGGGTATGAGTGTCGGGCTGGACGTAGGAGGGGAGGTCGAGCGGCAGTCCGGCGCCGGCGAAGATGACGTCCACCTTTTCGGCTATGGAGGTGCGCACCATGTCGGCGAAGTTCGTCAGAGCTACCATGATGTTGACGCCGATGATGCCTTTGGTTTTTTCGCGTGCTTTGCGCAGTTCTTCTTTCAGTCCCCAGATGCAGTTGCCGAAGTAGTCGCTGGGTATGCGCGGGTAGAGCAGTCCCAGGCCTGCTACCGAGATGACGCCTAAGCCGCCTTCGTTAGCTACAGCCGCCGACAGTCGGGATAAGGATATACCTACGCCCATTCCTCCTTGGATTATGGGCAGGTTGATTGTAATGTTGCCTATCTTGAATGATTTCATTTTGAAGTAATATAAAAATCTAAATTTGAAGCCGCAAAGGTAAGCATAATTTATCAAATCAAAGCATTTTGCGGCTAACTTCTTATCTCCATAACTTCTAACTTCTAATTTCTAACTTCTAATTTCTAACTTCTAATTTCTAACTTCTAACTTCTAATTTCTTCCGAAATCGGACACTGTTGTACGAAATCGGACACTGTGTTTTTCCGAATGTAGCTGATTCTTAGCCGTCTGATGTTTTGGCACGGGATTTGCTTATCTATGGAAAAACAATAACATGGATAGAGAAATTTCCAAGACAGAACAGAGGAAAGCCTTGCTAAGGCAGATACTCAAGACGGGCGGCGTGATAGTTGCTTTCGTAGTAGCTGGGGGCTTGCTGATTTCATACTTGCAGGAGTCGCTGCGAAAGAAAGATTTGTTGATTTCGACGGTTGATAAAGGCACGATTGAGGTTTCGGTCAATGCTTCGGGCAAAGTTGTGCCGGCTTTTGAGGAGATAATCAATTCTCCGATTACTTCACGCATTGTGGAGGTTTACAGGAAGGGCGGCGATGAAGTTGACGCAGGTACGCCGATATTGAAGCTGGACTTGCAGACGGTCGAAAACGAGTACAACAAGCTGCTTGACGAGGAAGAGATGAAGCGGCTTCAGCTTGAACAGTTGAAGCTGACGAACAGCAGCAAGTTGTCCGAGATGGAGATGAAGCTGAAGGTGTCGCGCATGGAGTTGAGCCGTCGGGAGGTGGAGTTGAGGAACGAGCGCTACCTCGACAGTCTGGGCGCAGGTACGACCGACAAAGTGCGGCAGGTAGAACTTAGTTGTAACGTCGGACAGCTTCAGCTTAAGGAAGATGAACAGAAGTATCTCAACGAGCAGGCTTTGACCGAGGCCGACCTGAAGGTAAAGGATTTGGAGTTGAATATCTTCCGCAAGGGATTGGCTGAGGCTCGCAGGACGCTGGAAGATGCGCAGATTCGTTCGCCTCGCAAGGCTATTCTGACATACGTGAATAATGAGGTTGGAGCGCAGATACAGCAGGGCAGCAGGGTGGCGATTGTGTCGGATCTGTCGCATTTCAAGGTTGAGGGCGAGATTGCCGACACTTACGGCGACAGGATTGCGGTTGGCAGCCGTGCGGTGGTCAAGATAGGAAATGAAAAACTCGACGGAGCGGTGAGCGATGTAACGCCGTTATCGCGGAATGGCGTGATTGCGTTTACGGTGCAGTTGGTTGTGGACAATCATCCGCGTCTGCGTTCGGGATTGAAGACCGATGTTTACGTCATGCACGCCATCAAGGAAGATGTGATGCGCATAGCCAACGCTTCTTACTACAGCGGTAAGGGCGAGTACGAACTGTTTGTAGTCGAGGGCGAGCAGCTGCACAGGCGCAAGGTTCGCTTGGGCGACAGTAATTTCGAGTATGTCGAAGTAGTCGGCGGACTGCAAGCTGGCGACGAAGTAGTCGTTTCGGACATGTCGGCTTATCAGGGGAAAACTAAATTGAGAATTGAGAATTGAGAATTGAGAATCATATTAACAGATGTATGTAAATTCTGAAAATCCTGTAATTCAGTAAATATTTTATAAACCAAAATAGAATTATAACATGATTAGATTAAGTAATTTAGAGAAAATCTACCGGACTAAGGAGATCGAAACGGTAGCATTGGAGAATGTAAACCTCGAAGTGAGGAAGGGAGAGTTTCTTTCTGTGATGGGACATTCGGGTTGCGGGAAGTCCACGCTGCTCAACATTATGGGCTTGCTGGATGCGCCGACGACCGGTGTGGTTGAGATTGACGGCGTTAATACGGTCAGGATGAACGACCGGGAACAGGCTGCTTTCCGCAACCGGCAGTTGGGTTTTGTGTTTCAGAGCTTCCATCTGATTAACTCGCTGAACGTGCTGGACAACGTGGAGTTGCCGCTGTTATACCGTCAGGTATCTTCGGCTGAGCGGCGGAAGGCGGCCAAGTCGGTGCTCGAGCAGGTCGGGCTTAGTCACAGGATGAAGCACTTCCCTACTCAGCTGTCCGGAGGGCAGTGTCAGCGAGTAGCTATTGCTCGAGCCATCGTCGGAAATCCTAATATCATCCTTGCCGACGAGCCGACCGGTAACCTCGACAGCCGGATGGGTACGGAGATACTCGACATCCTCCACCAACTCAATCGAGATGAAGGTCGCACTATCATCATGGTTACTCACAACGAGCAGCAGGCTAACCGGACTACCCGCACTGTTCGTTTCTTCGACGGCAGACAAATCAGTTAAACTCGTTATTCACTATTATTCATTATTATATGAGAAGTAAGATATTTATAAACTCGCTTATCAGTATGGCGACGTACGTCAAGCAGGTATGGAACTTGATGCGTCAGGAGAGGTTGTTCAGCGTTATTTACATTCTGGGGACGGGATTGTCGGTAGCAGTTGTGATGGCGCTTTCGATAGTCTTCTACATTAAGGTTGCCAACATCTATCCGGAGATGAACCGCGACAGGATGCTTGTCCTCAGTCGCGGGATAGAGCGCAGCGGCAGCGGCTACAGCGCCGGCTCGGTCTCCTACGGTTTTATTCGCGATCAGCTCAAGACGCTGTCGAGTGTCGAAGCGGTGAGCGCCGTATCCGATGCCGGCTCAAATCATTACGTGCAACCGGACGACAATCGTAAACCCATAGCCGTGAAGCTGATCTATACTGACGCGGAGTTCTGGACGGTATTCCGGTTTAGATTCCGTGAGGGCAGGCCTTTTACGGATGCAGATGTACAGTCGGGCGTCGGCTCTGTAGTTATTGCACGGTCGCTGGCTCGAAAGCTGTTCGGAGAAGAATCATCATCCGAAGAAAAAGTCAAACCATCGTCCGAAGCCGAACTTGTATCACAAGAACAATCCGAAGCCGGAGCCGTCGGAAGATACTTTACACTCGACGCCGTCCAATACCGAATCTGCGGAGTTGTTGACGACGCATCCTGGGTAACCAAAAACAGCTACGCGCAAGTCTGGGCGCCGTACTCCGTCAAGTCCGACCTGCTGGAGGGATGGGGACAGTCAGGCTATATCGGCGACATGGAGGCGTATATCCTTACGCCTTCGGCAGATGATGTGGCTCGTGTGAAGCAGGAGATAACAAACAACTTCCAGCGCTACGCCTCGCAGTTCGGCGAAGTCAAGCTCGATTTGATAGGACAGCCCGACCGGCATTGGCAGAACGCTTTCCGCGACGGCGACTATAACATCGAGCTTTCGAGCATCCTCATGAGATACGGTCTGATCTTGCTGATACTGCTTCTTGTGCCGGCGATCAGTCTGTCGGGCATGGCGGATTCGAGGATGGAGCGGCGCTTGGCCGAGATGGGAGTACGTCGTGCATTCGGAGCGCGTACATCGGTGTTGATGCGGCAGGTATTGTTCGAGAATATGATTTTCACGCTCTTGGGGGGACTTGTCGGACTGATGATTTCTTACGCTCTGGTCTTGACCGGCGGCCGGTGGCTGTTAAGTACAGGTCAGGGCAAGACATATCCGTTGCCCGACGGAATGGACGTGATACTGTCGCCTTCGATGCTGCTCAATCTAAACGTCTTCGGCATCACTTTGACGGTATGCTTTCTGCTAAACCTCTTTTCGGCGATGATACCGGCATGGCGTGCCTCGCGCCATCAGATTATACACTCGTTAAACATCAAATAAACCATGATAAAATCAGTATTTACTCAATTGTGGAATCGCCGTCGGGCTAATTTTTCGGTCTTTCTGGAGCTGTTGTTTGTTTTCTGCCTGCTATGGTACATTACAGACTATCTTTTTGTATATGCTTACAACCTCAGCCTTCCCAATCATCGCGACTTGAAGCATACCTGGCAGATAAATCTCGGCCTGCTTCCTTCGGATGACCCAGCCGTTGCCAAACCCTCCGGCGTCGAAAAGACGTCCGATCCGACCCCTCAAGCTCTCTACGACGACTATCACCGCATCCTGCGAATCATTCGGGATTACCCCGGAGTAGAAGCCGTCAGCGTCTCGACCAACCAGTCTATTCCTGCAACAGGAAGCTATCGCGGCCGTAACCTGTATTCTTTGGACGACACCACCCGCCGCATTCAGGTACAGCAGATGGAGATATATACTTCGACCGACTACTTCAGCGTTTTCCGCCACACGCGCAAGGATGGAGCTGAAGCCGTCCGCATGAGCGACTTCGAGTGGACAGGCTCGCGTCAGGTCGTAATCAGCCGTTCTGCCGCCGATAAACTCTTGCCGGACGGCAGTCCGACAGGCCGAAAATTAGTAAACAATCTTAATGACACAAGCGATCCGATGACGGTTATCGGCGTGATTGACGATACCAAGCGCTTCGATTACCTCCGACCTCGACATGCCGTTTACATCCCGATAACGGATATGGACAAGTGGGACATGAATTTCTGGGCTAACTATCCGGCAATATCAATCCGCAGCGCGGCAAGCCTGCCGGACGCGATTTTTGCGGATGCTTTCGGCAACGATATGGCGAAGCTGTTGCGGACAGGAAATTTCTTTTTCAAGAGCATAGTTTCGTTCCGGAAGATTTCGGAGGATACTGCTTCAAATTTAGGCATGGACTCGGATTTGAATATTCGCATAAGCCTGATGCTGTTTTTCCTGCTGAACATACTGCTTTGCGTTTTAGGAACATTCTGGTACATGGTAAACCTGCGACGCAGCGAAACAGGACTTCGCAAGGCGATGGGTGCAAGCTCTTCGAGTATAAGCAGGATGCTTTTTGCCGAAGGACTTTGTCTGCTGACGGCTGCCGCTACAGTCGCCATGCTGTTGGAAGCAAACTGCATGTATGCCGGACTGATTGACACCTTCGGCAAGGGTTGGGGATCAGAGAACGACACAGTCTATCCGGTTGACCGCTTGGCTCTGCGTTTTCTGATAACGAACTTCATCACTCTCATTATCCTTTCCGTGATAATACTTACAGCTATATGGTTGCCCGCCCGTCGCGCCTCCGCATTACATCCCGCCGAAGCCTTACGAGATGAATAATAATTATTATAAGATTGTTCGACGACAAAGTCATCTCGGACGTTCCGGGACGGGATTGTTCGACGACAAAGTCATCCCGGACGTTCCGGCACGAGATTGTTCGACGACAAAGTCATCCCGGACGTTCCGGCACGAGATTGTTCGACGACAAAGTCATCCCGGACGTTCCGGCACGAGATTGTTCGACG
>JAITNE010000127.1 GCA_031290635.1 Tannerella sp.
ACACTGAGGCAAAATTTTCCAAATTCATGTCAGTGTTGCTTGACACTGAGGCAAAATTTTCCAAATTCATGTCAGTGTTGCTTGACACTGGGGCAAAATTTTCCAAATTCATGCCAGTGTTGCTTGACACTGAGGCAAATTTTTTCAAATTCATGTCGGTGTTGCTTGACACTGGGGCAAAATTTTCCAAATTCATGTCGGTGTTGCTTGACACTGAGGCAAAATTTTTCAAATTCATGTCAGTGTTGCGTGACATTGAGGCAAAATTTTTCAAATTCATGTCAGTGTTGCGTGACATTGAGGCAAAATTTTCCGAATTCATGTCAGTGTTGGCTGCTAATGACGGATACGCTTATCATTTGTAATCTGCGTGCCTTGCCCTTTAGCCAAGGATTATATTCGTAACGCTTGTGCCGGCGGGAACCATCGGATAAACCATGCCTTTGTGGGCTACGCGGGCTTCGAGCAGGTAAGCGCCGGCGGTCGAAAGCATCTCGTCGATAGCTGCGTCAAGCTCTTCGCGGCGCGTAACTAATCGTCCGGGGATATTGTAGGCTGAGGCTATGCGGATGAAATCGGGATTCTGCATCTGCGTCTCCGAGTAGCGCTCTTTCCAGAACAACTCCTGCCACTGACGTACCATACCGAGATATTCGTTGTTAAGCAGGATAATCTTTACATCTACGCCCGACTGCATGACAGTTCCAAGCTCCTGAATAGTCATCTGCAGACCGCCGTCGCCGACGAAAAGGCAAACACGGCGGTCGGGTGCGCCGAACTTCGCTCCGATAGCAGCCGGCAAACCGTAACCCATCGTCCCTGCGCCGCCCGAAGTGATAACGCTCCGCGTCCTGCTGTACTTGAAATAGCGCACAGCCATCATCTGGTTTTGACCTACATCCGTAACCAGCACAGCCTTGTGACCGGTCGCTTCCGAGACGCGGTGCACAACCTCGCCCATAGTCAACTCGCCGCTCGAAGGCGATATTTCGTTGTCGATAACGACCGCCTTTTCGTTCCTGTATATCTCGCGAAACTCCTCTATCCACGACTTGTGTTCGTTGGGTTGAAGCAGTTGCGCGATAGCGGGCAAAGTCGTTTTAACATCACCCATAACGCTCACGGCTACCTTTACATTCTTGTTTATCTCCGAAGGATCAACGTCGAGATGAATGATTTTAGCCTGCTTGGCGTAAGTATTCAGATCGCCCGTAACGCGGTCGTCGAAGCGCATCCCTATCGCTATAAGCACGTCGCACTCGTTAGTTTTCATGTTAGGCGCAACGTTGCCGTGCATCCCTAACATACCCATGTTAAGCGGCTCGTCGGAAGGCAAAGCCGAAAGACCAAGCATGGTCGAAGCTGCCGGAATATCCGCCTTGCGCAGGAAATCTATCAGTTCGCTTTCAGCGCCGCCGAGTATCACCCCCTGACCAACAAGCGCCAGAGGTTTCTGAGCGCCGTTAATCAGCCGGGCAGCCTCCGCTATCAGCTCCTCTTCCATGTCGGGAACAGGTATATACGAGCGAATATGATCGATTTTCACAGGTTGATATTCGGTGTGAGTAATCTGCGCATTCTTTGTTATATCAAGCACAACCGGACCCGGCCGCCCTGTCGAAGCGATATAGAAAGCCTTCGCCACAGCTCCTGCTATCTCGTCGGCGTCGCGCACCTGATAAGCCCACTTCGTGATAGCCTGCGTTACGCCTATCACATCAACCTCCTGAAACGCATCCGTACCGAGCAAAGCCGCAGGCACCTGACCGGCTATCACAACTATCGGCGTACTGTCCATCATAGCGTCGGCGATGCCGGTGATAGTGTTGGCGACGCCCGGACCGGAGGTTACAAGCGTAACGCCCACACGTCCTGAAACGCGGGCATAACCTTCGGCGGCGTGAGTTGCGCCCTGCTCGTGTCGCACTAAAATATGGTTCAAGCGGTCTTTGCAGTCATAGAGGGCGTCGTAGATAGGTATAGCCTGTCCGCCGGGGTAACCGAAAATGGTATCTACGCCCTCGTTTATAAGCGCCTCAAGCAACGCTTCAGAACCTAATAAAGTTTTGGTATTCATGTTTTATTATTCTTCTATTATTCTTACTCCGCCCTTGTCGGCCGAAGCGACCATGCCGGCATACGCCCGGAGCGATTTCGAGATTATACGCTCGCGTAATGGACGCCATGCAGCAGAGCCTTTACGGTCTTCCGCCGCACGTCGCGCGGCAAGTTCGGTATCATTTAGTTTTACGTTTATTGTTCTTTGGGGGATGTCTATTTCGATAATATCGCCATCCCTGAGAAGACCGATAGCTCCGCCCGACGCTGCTTCAGGCGATACATGACCGATACTCAAGCCCGAAGTGCCGCCGCTGAAACGTCCGTCTGTGATAAGGGCGCACTCTCGGCCGAGGTGCATCGACTTGATATAGGATGTAGGATAAAGCATCTCCTGCATACCAGGCCCGCCTTTGGGTCCCTCGAAAATTATCACTACCACGTCTCCGCTCTTGACCTTGCCGCCGAGTATGTTGTCACAGGCTTCTTCCTGCGAATGAAATACTTTGGCAGGTCCCGTGAAACGCCAAATACTTTCGTCAACGCCCGCCGTCTTGACTACGCAACCGTCAAGCGCTATATTGCCACGCAAAACCGCCAGCCCTCCATCTTTAGAATAAGGAAACTCGACGCTGCGAATACAGCCGGTAATGCGGTCGTCGTCGAGGGTTTCGTAAGTTGAAGACTGCGATCCCATAACGAGGTTAAAGCGGTGCGCCGGAGCGGAACGATATTTATCTATCGCTTCGCAGCATACATTGACGCTCGTAAGGTCATATTTATCCATAGCTTCGTTGAGCGTCATTCCATCGACCCTCTTCACCGAGCCGTCTATCAGCGAAGCTTTGGATAACTCCGCCATGATGGAGAGCACTCCTCCGGCGCGATTGACGTCCTGAATATGATATTTCTGCGTATTAGGAGCTACCTTGCAAAGACAGGGAGTATGCAGCGAAAGTCGGTCGATGTCGGACATGGTAAAGTTCACGCCGGCCTCATGCGCAATCGCCAGCAAATGAAGCACGGTGTTGGTAGAGCCTCCCATGGCTATATCGAGCGTCATCGCGTTGAGAAAAGCGGCGCGGGTGGCGATACTCAAAGGCAGAACGGAAGCGTCATCGTCGCGATAGTAGCGGAAAGCGTTCTCGACAATCTGTTTGGCGGCGTCGCGGAAGAGTTGCAGTCGATTGGAATGTGTCGCCAGAACGGTGCCGTTTCCGGGCAACGCCATGCCGATAGCTTCGTTCAGACAGTTCATCGAATTGGCTGTAAACATTCCCGAACAGCTTCCGCAGGTAGGACAGGCGGAGTCTTCGATAGCGCGGACATCGTCGTCGCTGACCGAAGCGTCGGCCGACTTGATCATGGCGTCAATCAGGTCGAGCTTCCCGCCCTTCCATTCGCCGGCTTCCATCGGACCTCCGGAGACAAATACCGCAGGTATATTCAGCCTCATCGCCGCCATTAACATGCCGGGCGTTATCTTGTCGCAATTGCTTATGCAAACCATTGCGTCGGCTTTGTGAGCGTTGACCATATATTCAACGCTGTCGGCGATAATCTCGCGAGAGGGCAAGGAGTAAAGCATTCCGTCGTGCCCCATCGCTATACCGTCGTCGATGGCGATAGTGTTGAACTCGGCAGCAAAACAGCCGAGCTTCCTGATTTCTTCCTTGACTAATTGACCGGCGTCGTGCAAGTGAACATGTCCGGGAACGAACTGCGTAAACGAGTTTACGATTGCAATTACAGGCTTCCCCATCTGTTCTTTTGTCATGCCGTTTGCCGCCCACAGCGCTCTCGCTCCAGCCATGCGGCGACCTTCTAAACATACAGAACTGCGTAGATTCATACTTGTTTTTATTTTAAATAAGGGCGGCAAAGATACTAATTATTTTTGGGAAATGATATCTTTAACCGAAGCGTCGAAGCGCCAATCTGAAATAATCTCTTTGACCGAAGCGTCGCCAGCCATTCGCCAGTCGGATCTGGGTGAAAGACTGATAGTACCGACTTTAGGGCCGTCCGGCAAACAGTTTCGCTTGAACTGCTGTGAGAAAAACCTGCGTAAAAAGACTTTTAACCACTTACTTATTTCATCCTCCGAATAAACGTCGTTAAAAGCATGATGCGCCAGAAGCAGAATCTTCTCCGGTGAAGCTCCGAATCTTATAAAATGATACAGGAAGAAGTCATGAAGCTCGTATGGGCCGATGATGTCTTCGGTTTTTTGGCGGATATTGCCGGATTCGTCGGCGGGGGTAAGTTCGGGACTTATTGGAGTCGCGGCGACGTCGAGGAGTGTGCGTTGAGTGCGCTCGTCGCTGACGTTGTGCGCCGTCCATTCGATAAGATATCGAACTAAAGTCTTGGGAATACCGGCATTCACGGCGTACATTGAGATGTGATCGCCGTTGAAAGTAGTCCATCCGAGGGCAAGTTCGGATAAATCGCCTGTGCCGATGACAATACCGCCGGTTTTGTTTGCCAAATCCATCAATATTTGAGTACGTTCACGAGCTTGCGTGTTTTCGTAGGTAACATCCGGCGTTATACCGTCGTGTCCGATGTCTTTAAAATGTCGGATACATGCTTCTTTGATTGATATTTCCATAAAACCGACTTTTAACGACTTAATCAGCTCTATCGCGTTATGATGAGTTCTGCCGGTTGTGCCGAAGCCGGGCATCGTTACTCCGATGATGTTCTCGCGCGGCAGTCCGAGCATGTCGAACGCCATAACTGTTACCATTAAAGCCAAAGTAGAATCAAGTCCGCCGGAAATACCGACGACTACAGTGCTGCAACCAATGTGTCGCAGACGACGAACAAGCGCCATTGTCTGGATATTAAGTATTTCTTCGCAACGCTCGCGCAACATCAGGCCTTCGGCAGGTACAAACGGATGTGGATCGATATTTCTTTGGAATATTCCCTTGTAAGGCGGAAGTTCAAAGGGTATAAATCGCACGGGTGCAAGTTTGCCGGAGGGTGGCATGAAACTGAGATTCTCAAGTCGGTCGTGATGGAGGTAGTCAATGTGGACGTCGTTGGTAATAAACTTGTCTTCGAGGTTAAATCTTTCGGATTCGCTGATGATTGTTCCGTTTTCGGCAATAAATCCTTTGCCGGTGAAGACTAAATCCGTACTTGATTCACCAAATCCGGCCGAAGCATAGACATAAGCAGATATGCAACGCGCTGATTGTTGTGCGACGAGTGAGCGCAGATAGCGATGTTTGCTGATAATCTCGTTGCTGGCGGACAGATTGAGAATAATATTAGCGCCATTCATAGCGAATAAGGAACTTGGCGGTACGGGCGTCCACAGGTCTTCACAGATTTCGATTCCAATGACTACATCGAGAGAGTCGTAGCTCTTGTTGGAATTGAGTACGCCGCCCCCGCCAAGTTTTTTGTTTATATTTATGTCATGATTTATATCGCAAGAAATATTTCCGTTTATATTGAAATTATTATCGATATTGCCGCCAACATTATCGATATTATTATCGATGTTTCCGGAGCAATTAATATCCTGTTTTATGTTGATATTATCCGCTCTAAACAATAAATCCGTTCCGATGGGATATTCTTCATTGCCTATTCGTATGGTTTGAGCTTGCAGGCGGCTGCCGGATGTAAACCAGCGCATCTCTTGAAACTCCTTGCAATTAGGTATGTATGTTTTAGGAACTATGCCTGATATCCTGCCTTTTTGGAAGGCTACAGCGCAATTCAACAACTTGTTTTCAATCGAAAAAGGCATCCCTACAACACAAAATATATCCATGTCTCTTGTGTTCTCGACTAACTGCAACAGGGCTTGACGGGCATTCGACAACAAATATTGGTGAGCAAACAGATCCATACAGGTATAAGCCGTTACGCAAAGTTCGGGAAATACAATTATCTGCACTCCCGCATTGTCGGCTTTACGGACGAGCGATTCTATCCGTTGTACATTTGCTTCGCAGTTGGCTATTTCGGTTAATGGCGATGCTGCCGCTACTTTTACATATCCTTTCATCTTTGTTTTTACTTTAATTGAAGCTGCAAATGTACGCATTATTCTGATTATTTCGTTAATATCACAGGTTTTTCTTTCAGGCTGCCTCCTTCATTATACTGCTGATTGTTGGGAAGACCCTTTTCGCCGACGCCTTCACGCATCAGCAACTTGAGATCGCCAAGATATCTTTGATAAACACCTCGCGGACTAACGTCATGCAGCTTGCAAATCGACGCCGCCATGCCTACAACTTCGCCCAACATCCCTGTCGTACGCATAACACGTATTGTTCCGAGCGCGACATGTGTTACGCTTATGTTGCGGCCGGCCATAAACAGGTTGTCAACATTGCGTGAATAGAGGCAGCGATAGGGAATCGGGTATGGATAGATGGTTTTGTGAACCGCGATTGATTTAAATTCTTCGCCCGGGAAGTTAGCCGTGTTCAGAGGATCGGGATAATGCAGGTCGATAGACCATGTCGCAGCCGCCGTACCGTCTTCATGCACAACATGTTTAGTAAGATCATCTTCCTTGAGAATATAATCTCCAAGCAGACGGCGAGATTCGCGTTTGCCGGCAATGTAAGCCACCCATCCGAGCTTCATATTTCGATATTGGAGGTTCTCCGGCATATTGTTTTTGAGGTAATTCCAGTTCGAGAAGACCACCATCAATCCATAATCCCTGATTCGCTCGAACTCGTTTATCTGATCGTAGTTCATACCTGTCTCCCAAGTCCATTCGCCCATCGTAACCTTTTCGCTGCTAAGATTATTAAACGCGATACCGTTAAATGAAGAAAATGAGGATGCTCGGCCTTCGTCAACGGCGTACCATTGCACCGATGAACCCATTGTCATCTTGTCGGCGACGGCCGGAGCGGTTGATTCGCCGTACTCTTCGCTGCTTTCGCGTCCCATCCGGTAGTCTGCGCCGGCAAGATAACCGATTGTGCCGTCGCCTGTGCAGTCGGCAAAAAGGGGTGCGTTGAAGCGAAATTCCTTGCCTGACTCGATATTTTGGGCTATAACGGAATTTATTTTATTGCCGCGCATCTCGACCATTGTAGCGCGACAGTTTGCAAACAATGTTATATTCTGTTCTTTGGCGATAGCTGCGGCTTTTTTGTCATCTTCGTAGTTGTCGGCAGGTTTTGCATTGCCGCCCTTGAGTGGAGCGAACTCTTTTTGCAGATTCCCTAACTCTTTATATGTCCCAGCTTCGATACGTCCTCCGAGATGTACCCGTATTTCCGAACTATTGTTTCCGCCGAGCACGGGACGGTCGTTTATCAATGCTACTTTGCATCCGAGACGTGCTGCCGCGATTGCAGCGCTCATTCCTGCTATGCCGCCGCCAACTACTACCAGGTCGTAATATCCTGCCGACGGCGCGATGTCGGGTAATGACAGTTTACGACGGCGAAAAGTGTTGAGTTGACTAACTGCCGTGGGCGGAGGATTGTTCTCTGTCGAAAAGTAGATAGCGTCGCAACGTCCGTTAAAGCCTGTAATATCGTGCAGAGCAAGTGTTACTGTAAGGTTTTTGACTGTAATTCTACCTGCGGATTGCCAGAACCATTCATTACCGCTGCCTCCGAGTGTTGGGGAAACTGTTTTTTCATCTGCGGATAGCTTAAAACGCCCGGCTCCTTCGGTTTGTTTCCATGGGGAAGTCCAATTGTAGGTGCGGACAAAGATATAATAGTCGCCGCCGGCAGGAAACGTTACGGAAGTAACGGCATCCGCAACAGGAACTCCCAGACCATGAGCCATAAGATAAGGCGAACCCATCACGTCCATAAATTGCTGGTCAATAACCCATCCGCCCTTGTTATTAAAACTCTCTGCTTCGACGAAGAGGTCGTATTGCTCGGCAGTCTCTCCTTTGTCTGCAATAAAGCCTTCTCCCTTAATTGTCATCGCTGATGTAACGGCGATTGATAATAATAAAATCAACTTGTTCATAATGATATTTATTGAATGAAACGGTGCAAAGGTAGCAAATAATCTCCAAACAAAAATTTTTCTATTACCTTTGCGCTCCAAATTTACTGATATGGCAAAGAAAAAGAAGAAAGCGCCGCCTCTTGCGCATGGTATGATTAAGAGGACTTCTCAGAGCGATATTGATAAAAGGGTTGGTATTGCTCGCAAGACCCTGCAAATCACAGGTTATCAAGACCTGTGGGACACTATGACCAAGAAACAGAAGAAGTTTTTGTTGTGTCGTACTATTCAGGAGCCTTTGATTCATGCTGCAATCCCTAATACGGTGCCCAGACAGTATGTACGCAATATTCGAGAGAATGTTTTCGACTTTATGCGGACAAGATATGTCGGCGACAGAGATGTGAAATTAACCTTTATGGAGTTTTTCAGCTTCGGCATTATGTTTCTGAGATTATTTAACTCTTTCCTCAAAGAGCCCGGCTTCTTCAACGAAGCGCAACTCGATATAATTCGTCGCGCCGGCGATATCGACGATCTGTTTCGTCATGTCATTGAAACATGGCCTAAAATCGCACAGATGCTTTCGACTACCGTGCGCAAATATTCTCAGGTGCAGTTTCGCACGTATGGTTTCGTTATGAAATTAAAGGAAAACGAGTATTCCATACGCAGCAGTTATCGTTTATTTATTACTCTTACGTCCTGCGAACGCGAAATTGTATATTTTAAATATAAACATATCAGTCGGCCGGCATACCGCATATTTACTGGAGATGAAAGTGCAAATAACAATGAAATAGTTTGCATTCCATACCAGAAGATTTTCCCCTGTTCGGATTCCGACAAGAAGCTTGAAATCTGTATTCAGGCTCATGCAATACATCGTTTTAAGGAAAGATGTGATATTTTTGACGCCACAACACGTAATGTCATTCTTATTACGACGCTAATTTTCTTTCAGGAAGTAAAGATGGGATTGACCGACACCCTGATTGCATGCATGATTGGGCCTGTAGTGTTCGGATATTTCCCGTTTATAATTGAAGACGACAGATTGTTTATTCTTACTTTCATTCCTCTTGTGAACGATCAAGTGTATGAAGGTAAACGATTTATGGATACGTTTAAGTTACGAAAGGAAGAATTGTCTTTTCTTGGTATGGATAAACTTTCGTTCTTTCAAAACATAGATTTCGACCAAATTCCGGCGCTTAAACAGGCTCTTATCGACTGTGATTTGTACGAAGCCAGAGATGTAGTAGAATATTACAAAACAGAAAATAATTTCTACGACCAGGATAAAACAGATTTTGTTAAAAGTTTTTTTGATAAACAAATTGCGCAGATTGAAAGTGATGATAACTTTTTTGATAAACAATTTGAAGAGATTGAAAATAATGATGATTTCTAAAAATTTTTCCTTACCTTTGCGGCAATTACTATAACAAACATATCAATGAAAAAGAAATTTGTAGCGCTATTGATTTGCGCAATGTTTTATCCGGCAGTCGAAGCAGTGAAGAACGCAGAGACTGCAAACGCAGTCCGAAACTCCGCTGTGAACAACACGGATACCGGGATTGATCCTGCTAAACAGCCTTCTGCCGTGAATAATACGACGCCGGAGACTGCCAAGTATCCTTCCTCCGCTAACAACACGGAGGAAGCAGTTGCTTTGGCTATAGAACTGCCGACTTTCGCCGAGCTGCACCGTCCTTTCGGCGAGTCCGACAAGTTGGCTTTCCTTTCGCCGGCGAAAAAGTACTATCCTCAGACGTGGTTTCACTTTATTGGCGGCAATGTGGCTAAGAAAGGCGTTACTGCCGACCTCGAAGCTATTGCCGCAGCCGGTATTTCAGGCGTGCAATTCTTCCACGGACAGTTTGGCGGCACGTGGCCGGGCATGGACAACAAGCAGATAGCCTGCCTCAGTCCGCAATGGGAAGATATACTGCAATATACGGCGAAAGAAGCCCGTAGATTGGGGCTTAACTTCACTATGCAAAACTGTCCGGGCTGGTCGATGTCCGGTGGACCATGGATTACGCCCGAAAACTCCATGCGACATCTGGTTTTTAGCAGAACCGATGTTGAAGGCGACAAATTAATCGACATTAATCTCCCGAAACCACAGCCCAGCAATGAAGAATGGCGCGATTACAAGGACGTTACCGTGCTCGCCTTCCCTACTCCTGAAGATGATACCGCCGAGCCGCTCAAGATCTCGTCGGTAGAGGGCAACGGCGGCTATGCGTGGAATGCCTGCCTGGATTCGTTCAAAACTATAAGCCTGAAACCATCTTCCGAAGAGCAGCCACACGTCGTAGAAATCTTATTTGATGAAGACAAAGTCGTTAGAACCGTAGAATTTTCAAGTGTTGAAGGATTCAATCATGCCTGGTGTTTTGTGCCGGGAGTAAAAATTAAGGTTGAAGCAGTTGATGAAGATGGAAAAACAACAGAAGTTCTGAATACGGATATGCCTCAAAGCGCATGGCAGGACGGTCAACCGATTAGTTTAGCCTGTAATGAAAAAATATTAGATATATCACCGGAAGAAACAGTTGATATGATCAAGACGGCTGGTAAAAAATTGCTTGATATGCTATCAAAAGTGACGACAGTATTAGATTATGCAATTGTCGCAGATACAGATATATTTTTGGGTAATGATTCTATGTTATCAAATATAGGATTTAATATGACTTTACCTGATTTTGATCCATCTGATAATGATGCAAAAGCGAAGAGAATGGAAATAGTAGTTCAAATGAGGGATATGTTTGAAGAGAAAGCATCCAAACTGTCTGAAGCGCTTGAAAATGCTACATCAACATACATCGACCTTACCGGATCAGATTTGCCCATATCTTTTAAATGGGGTGGCGCCTCCAAATACCGCATATCCATCTGGAACAAACATGACATGCGTCTCGGTTACATCAAATTATATTCCGGCGCTCGTCATCACAACTACGAAACCGAGGCCGGATGGAACTTGCGCTCACTGTTGAGAGCCGACGTCAAGCAATCGCAGTCGGCTTACATACCGTCGGAGGGAGTTGTGGACATTTCTGCTTTTATGGACAAGAAAAACGGAAACCTGAAATGGGATGCTCCAAAAGGTAACTGGACGATTATCCGTACCGGACACATAAATACAGGCAAGCGCAACGGTCCTGCGCCTCCGGAGGGCACAGGCTGGGAGTGCGACAAGCTCGCCGAGAACGGTCCTAACCTGCAATTTGCCAATTACATAGGCCGATTGGCTGACGGGGCGCTTTCCGGCGGACTTCTCGGAGGCATGTTGCTCGACAGTTGGGAGTGCAACACGCAAACATGGACCGACAACCTCGACATGGAAGTAGAATTTGA
>JAITNE010000154.1 GCA_031290635.1 Tannerella sp.
CGGGATGTATATCGCCCATCACATGCCGATTATACTTATCAGATGCGATACGGCATACGCGATCCGCGAGGCGGTGGGCGCAGTTCGGCGCGTGAGACCATTACCCGTTGCGTTGCAGGAGCTATAGCCAAGCTGGCGTTACGGCAGAAAGGCGTCATAATCAACGCCTACACATCGCAGGTAGGAAGCATACAACTTGCAGGCTCATATAAGGATTACGACCTGAGTCTGACGGAAACGAACGCTGTGCGCTGCCCCGACCCGACTAAAGCTGCCGAGATGGAAGCCTTGATAATGCACGTCAAAGGCGAAGGAGATACTGTCGGCGGCGTTATCACCTGCGTTATTCGAGGCGTACCGTTGGGTATAGGCGAGCCGGTGTTCGGCAAACTGCACGCTGCTCTTGGCGCTGCAATGCTTAGTATTAATGCAGCAAAAGGCTTTGATTATGGCGACGGCTTCGACGCGCCGTTATATAGAGGTTCTGAGCATAACGATGAGTTCTTTGACGACGGAGGCCATATCAGTACGCGCACTAACTATTCCGGCGGCATACAGGGCGGTATTACCAACGGACAGGACATCTATTTTCGGGTAGCGTTCAAGGCTGTAGCCACCCTGCTGCGCGAACAAAACACAGTAGATAGCGCCGGCAACGAGACCGTACTCAAAGCGTGCGGACGCCATGACGCCTGCGTTCTTCCACGCGCCGTTCCCGTCGTCGAAGCTATGGCCGCCGTCACTATACTCGACTATATATTAATGAAGAGTTAAACAAAAGATGAAACGATACATACACGCAATAATTATTTTGTTTGCGATCTTGATGCAAATGCAAGCTCGTAATACGTTTTGTATCGTTATCGATCCCGGTCATGGAGGCAAAGATCCGGGCTGCGTAGGTTCAATTTCGAAAGAAAAAGACGTCAACCTCTCTGTCTCGCTCAAGATAGGACAGTTGATAGAAAAGCATCATCCTGAAGTGAGGGTGGTCTATACCCGTAAGACTGATGTGTTTATCCCTTTGGATGAACGTGCGCAGATAGCTAACAAGCAAAAAGCCGACCTCTTTATTTCTATTCACACTAACGCAGCCAAGCGCGGAGGTGCGTCAGGCACAGAGACATACACTCTGGGATTGGCTAATTCGGAAGAGAATTTAAGTGTAGCTATGCGTGAAAACTCTGTTATATTGATGGAAGACGACTATCTACAGAAGTATGAAGGCTTCGATCCTAAATCTACGGAATCGTATATTATTTTCGAGTATATGCAAAGTAAGTATTTGGAACAGAGTGTGTTGCTTGCTTCCGAGATACAGCAACATTTTGTTTCGACTAATCGAGTTAACAGAGGGGTGCGTCAAGCGGGCTTTCTTGTGTTGCGTAAGACGAGTATGCCTGCCGTATTAGTCGAACTCGGCTTTATATCTAACAAGGACGAAGAACGTTATCTGGCGTCGGATATTGGACAGAACGCTCTCGCAAAGTCGATATTCGTTGCGTTTTCAGATTTCAAAAGCAATTATGACCGCAAGCTCGGAACATCAACAGAATCAATGGAATCACCACAATCAACGGAATCGCCGGAATCTGAATCGCCAGAAACGTCAACTCCAGCAACAGAAACGGCAACGATGACAACGCCATCATCAACCCCTCAATCAAAAAAGACTTCGGCTGTCGAAGCTCCCATAGTGTACAAAGTACAAATACTTATCTCCGACAAGGTATTATCTCCTAATGACAAGCGTTTTAAGGGTTATGGCGAGATCTCATATTACGAAGATAAAGGAGTGTATAAATACACTTATGGCGAGACTACCGACCAACAAAAGATAACTACGATGTACCGCAAGGCGGTGAACGATTTTAAAGACGCGTTCATCATCCGCATGAAGGATGGTAAACGCATAAACAACTAATAATAAAAGAGATGAAGAAGAAATTTACGAATGAAGCAAAGATAGGCTTAGTAACGGTTTTGAGTTTGACGCTCTTGTATATAGGCGTAAATTATATGAAGGGCATCAATCTCTTCAAACCGGCTAATTACTACTATGTTACGTGCACTAATGCACGCGACATAAGCGTTTCGAGTCCTGTTTATGTTGACGGGTTCAAGGTAGGCTTAGTGCGTAACCTTGAGTACGACTACTCGACGGTAGGCAAGATAACGCTTGAAATCAGGCTTGACAAGGGCATGAAGGTCAATAAGGGCAGTTACATTTTTATAGAATCGACTTTCCTTAGCGGCGCTGAGCTGCATATCATACTCAATCAATACGTTACCGAGTATTTCAAGCCCGGCGATACTCTCGAAGGGCGACTCAAAGGCGACATGATGGTAGCGGTCGAGGAGAATATATTGCCGCAGGTAACTTCTATGCTGCCTAAAATTGATTCGATACTGATAGGTTTGCAGGCCTTATTGAGCAATCCCGCGCTTCAGCAGTCGCTTGATAACATACAGAGTACGACGAAGCAACTCGAAGCCTCGTCCGTACAACTCAACAGCCTCTTACGCAAGGATATACCGGAGATTACGGGCAACCTCAAGATGGCGACCTCGAACCTTTCGGACTTCAGCATCTCCCTGCGTCAGCTTGATTTGCAGCCGAGCATCAGCGGCCTGAACTCAGCGCTCGACAACATCAACCTTATGACTCAGCGCCTCAATTCACGCGATAATTCCTTAGGTTTGTTGCTTAACGACTCGACGCTCTACAACTCGCTTAACCGCACCTTTGAGGAGGCTTCGGGATTAGTTATTGATATTCGTCAACACCCGAAACGATATGTCAATTTTTCGCTCTTCTGATGTCTATAAGAAAATTTTTCAATCACGCAAGCGAAAAAACGAATTTAGATTCAGTCTAAATATGAAAAAAAAATTTATGACGCGAAAGTAAAATCGTAAACATCTGATTATGGGAATTTTTTAGGGTCGGAAGCGGAATATTTTGACCCGTTTAAGCCAAAAACAAGGCTGTTATTTAAACCTCTTATTTCAAGCCCTAAGCGACAAAGTGAACATCTGTAAGTTATATGATTATCAATATTTTATTCGCAAAGCCTTGAATAAAAAACAGATATTGAATTTCCAAAATTTCGAAAAAAAATCAGAGCTTTTTATATGAAAATTATTGCGAACTTTGCAGCGTGAAAGTTCAACAAAACAGAACCGGAACGTAAACAGAAAATTTAGTTACTAACTTTATGCAGACAGATACAAAAAAGATGTGGGACGACTGCTTGTCGGTTATCCGTGATATAGTTCCCAAAGCCGCATTTGAGCAATGGTTTGAACCTATAATCCCCCTATCGTACGAAGACCATCGGCTTACCATTCAGGTGCCGAGTCAGTTCTTTTACGAGTATTTGGAGGGGAAGTACGTCAATGTCATCAAGATGACCTTGAATCGCGTTGTAGGCGAGAATACCATCCTTAAATATAGAGTGATGATGAACGGTCAGAACCGTAAGTCGAACGGTAGCGCCGTAACATATAAAGGGGAAGAACCGAAGACCGAGCCGAATCATACACCTAACAAGATAGATCCATCGAAGGCTCCGGGCCCTTTCGCTGTTGCGGCACAAGATATTGATTCTCAACTTAATCCGCGATATAATTTCTCTAACTTTTATGAAGGCGAGAGCAACAAGCTCGTGCGTGCGGTTTCCGAAAAGATTGCCATAGAGCCGGGTAAGACGGCGTTCAATCCCTTGTTTATCTACGGTCCTTCGGGGGTTGGCAAGACCCATATTTGTCATGCTATAGGATTGAAAGTAAAAGAATTATATCCCAACAAGCGAGTATTGTATATCTCATCTAACCTCTTCCGGCTGCAATACACCAATGCTGTCCTCAAGAACATGCAAAACGAGTTTCTGTCGTTCTATCAAAGCCTTGACGTCCTGATAGTTGACGACATACATGAATTGATAGGAATGAACAAGACGCAGGAGATATTCTTTCATATATTCAACAACCTCCATCAATTAGGCAAGCAATTGATACTCACATGCGACCGTGCGCCGGTTGACCTGCAAGGCCTGGAAGAGCGGCTTATCTCGCGCCTCAAGTGGGGCATGACTGCATGTATTGACCGTCCCGAATTAGAGTTGAAGAAGATAATTCTGCGCAACAAGATAGAAATCGAAGGCGTGGAATTACCTGACGACGTTTTCGATCTTGTAGCCGAGAGCGCTACTGATAATGTGCGCGACTTGGAGGGGATACTCGTTTCCTTGATGGCTCACTCTGTGATCTCTAACAAAGAGATAGATCTGGATCTTGCAAAGCATGTGATTAGCCAAAGCATTCGTTTAGAGCGCAAACAACTGACAATAAAACATATACAGGAAACGGTATGCAGCTATTTACACATAGACGAAGCGCTTCTTCAAACCCTTTCGCGTAAGCGTGAGATAGTTCTGGCTCGTCAGTTGACTATGTATTTCGCGAAGAGATATACCGACGCCTCGTTCTCGCATATAGGTAAGGTTGTCGGCAACAAAGATCATGCTACAGTCCACTATTCATGGAACTTGGTAAAGCAACAGATAGAAATCGACAAGAAATGCCGCGCGATGGTATCTGCTATTGATGCATGTCTGAAAAAATAATCAAGCGCCGAATTTGGTATGCAGGAAAATTTATGTACCTTTGCGGCTTATTATTTATAATATTTACAATTAAAACTTTTGAATTATGGCATTAGATAATCTAATTTCTGTAAATTTCACCGCCGAAGAGCTGTCGATTATCGATAAAGCATTAGCGGACATTACGAGTGTTCTCAATGGTAAAGCCGTCAATCTGACGCCGAAACAACGGCAACAGCATGGACGCTTAGCCTACGAAATGGAAGTATGGGTCGATAAGACATACTCCTACATGCAGCAGGATCCGCAGTTAGTACCGCTTTTCATTGACATGGCGGAGCATACGGCAGACCTGACGGCTCACCGTGCGCTTAGCCCGCGTATCGACCGCTTGTCAGGCTTGCTTCAATCCATGAAGGATACCAACTTGCTGCTTGGTTCGGACATCATGCTTAACTCGCATGCTTATTACCGCAGCCTGCGCGAAGCCGCCAAAGCGAACGCCATCGGCGCATCTTCCAAGTATGCCGATCTGAAGCGTCAATTCCCTGGTCCCGGCAAAAAATCTTCATCTGTAGAAGAAGCAATATCCGACGAAACGACTTCTGAAATACAATAAAGGTATTCCGGAAATGGCTTGAATGTATTTTGGAAATGCAATGACGGTATCCCGCTCCGTCATTGCGCGGAGAACTCGTTCGAGGTGTTTGAACGGGCTGC
>JAITNE010000162.1 GCA_031290635.1 Tannerella sp.
GGCTTCACCATAATCCAGTCGGCGCCTTCGTCGATGTCGGCGGCTATCTCGTCGAGAGCCTGGTCGCGGGTGCGATAGTCCATCTGATACGACTTCCTGTCGCCAAACGCCGGAGCTGAAGCAGCTGCATCGCGGAACGGTCCGTAGAAAGCCGAGGCATATTTGGCAGAATAAGCAAGTATGCGCGTCTGTTGAAGTCCGGCATTATCCAGACGTTGACGTATGGCTTCAACCTGTCCGTCCATCATTGCCGAAGGCGCGACGAAGTCGGCTCCCGCCAAAGCATGTTGATAAGCCATCTCGGCAAGGAGAGGCAGGGTAGAATCGTTGTCAACGTCATGCTCGTGCAGCAGACCGCAATGTCCGTGCGAAGTGTATTCGCAGAGGCAAACGTCGGTGAAAACCACAACTTCGGGATACGTTCTCTTGAGTTCCGCGACCGCACGGCTGATAAGGTTGCCCGGACTGTAGGCGGCGCTTCCACGCTCGTCCTTGTCATTGTCCTCAATAACGCCGAAGAGCAATAGCTTGTTTATTCCCAGCGAAAGCATGTCGCGGACGTCGGAGACCAGCTCGTCTATCGACAAGCGATAAACGCCGGGCATGGAGGTTATCTCCCGACGGACTCCCGCGCCTTCGACTACGAAGTAGGGATAGATAAACGTGTCCGCCGTGATTGCAGGGACGTCGGCGTACTTGTCGCGAATCTCCTGCGATGTTCTAAATTGTCTGAATCGTTTCATATATTAATGATTTTAGTTTGGTTTCGGTGGTCAGTCCTTTAGCGGTAAGCAGTTTTCCTGACGGAAGACTGCCGTAGAGCTTTATGTAAGCCTCGACGCCCGTAGGAGAGGCGAAGGCAATCTTGGTGAAGGCGGTCAAATCCGGCTTCTCGGCGTCGGCGTTAGGACGGTTATGGTAAACGGTCAGTTCGACGACGGTGTTAGCCATAGTTCGGAGTTCGTCGGCAAGGTAAGGCAGCGCCTTGTCGGAGTGAGGCAGAAGTACGGACTGATGACTTAGCTGTATGGACTTGTAAACGTTTATCAAGCCTTCGGCTGATTCGGTCGGAGATTCGATGGAGGGATTGAGAAGATACCGGCGCAGCTCGGCGGTGGTTGTCCGACCGACGGAATCAATGTCTTTATCCGCCAGAGAACGTATATCCAAGCCGGCGTCAAACATCATCTCAAAGAAATACCGCACTCCGTAACGGCTGGTGAAAACTATCCTGTCAGCCGCTTTGATATTCGACGCCAAATCAATGTTGATAGCTGCCTTGTGTATTTTAATCAGAGGAGTATGCACGGTTGCATCATGCAAAAACTTATCTACAGGAGGAGACTGGGCGCGCCCCGTCTCTACGGAATCCTGAATCTTGCTTGCAGTTAGCAGCGTCTTACTAAAAATTCCTTTTTCCAGACTAACTACTTCTCCTATGACGACGAGAATTGGCGCAGGATACTTTATTACCGAGAACTGCAGTTCTTCCAAGGTAGATATGATTGTCTGCTGCGTGGGCAGGGATACGTCGCTAACAAGGGCAACCGGCGTAGTAGCCTTACGTCCTTTCTTAATCAGAGTTTTGGCGATGGCGGATATATTAGCTCCAGCCATGAAATAAACTATAGTGTCTGCTTCGGGGGAAACAAGGGGTGAAGAATCGGAATGCCCTGTAACGAATGCCACCGACGAGGCCAGACCTCGATATGTCAGCGGTATATGAGTAGTAGCGGCAAGAGCTATTGCAGACGTAATGCCGGGGATAACTTCTACCTCTACAAAGCGACTTTGGAGGTAATCAATCTCTTCGCGTCCATGCGCGAAAATCATCGGGTCGCCGCCTTTGAGACGTACTGCCCGCCGTCCTGCTGTGGCTGCACGATATAACATTTCGTTTATCTCGTCCTGAGAATGGCTATGATGGTCGCGACGCTTACCGACATACACTTTTTCAGCCGTGTAGCGTTCGAGATGTTTTCGGTCTGTCAAGTCGTCATGAAATATCACATCGGCATCATGCAAGGCTCTGTCGGCAGCAATAGTAAGATAGTCGGGATTACCCGGACCGAATCCCGCCAACACTACCCGCCCGTAAGTACGACGAATGTCTATATTACTAAATAAATCATCCAAAAGCAAAGACGAGTTTATCTGTGGCGCTCGATGTATTACCGCCAGATTTCCTTGCAGCGGATGCGTATCAAACGGCAGTTCTTCAGCGATACGGCTTCGCAATCCCAATCTGTCGAGCGCACATGTAGCTACAATCAGGGCGTCAATCAAACCGTCGTCAACCTGCGCTATACGTTCTTCGATAGAGCCGCGAACCGGCGTTACCTTCAAGTCGGGACGCAAGCGCAGCAGTTCGGCCTTGCGTTTGGAGGAACTTGTTCCTGCTACAGCCCCTGCGGGCAAGTCGGCAAGCCGCAAATTAGCGCGGCTGACTAAGGAATCAGTCTTGACAGCCGACGGAGTCAGGCAGAGCAGTTCAAGTCCGGCGGGAAGCGGATAGGGCAGATCTTTTGCCGAATGCACGGCTATATCCGCAGAGCCGTTGAGCACAGCTACATCCAACTCGCGAGTGAAGAAGTCGGCGGGAACATCGTCCATCAGCGAAATATGCTTGTTCTTATCACCCAAAGACTCGACGCTCACAACCTCATAATCAACCTTGGGAAGCATATCAAATACTTCCTGCACCTGCCTTAGCGACAGCGGGCTGTTTCTACATATTACTTTCAACTTCATTTGATTCTGTGTTTAGAGAAACGGGCGGTTATCAGGCGTCCTGTGATGCTTAGCGCCAGGACTATGATTGTCAGCAGCAGCGCCGAAGCGTAGGCTCGTTCGCGCACTTCGGGGATGGGGCTGCTTAGCTGGAAGAATACGGCCAGCGGCAAGGTAGCGGCAGGCTCGTTGAGGGCGGTTGGTATGTTATCCGTAAAGCCGGCGGTGAAGAGCACTCCGGCTGCGTCGCCGATAGCGCGGCCGACCGAAAGCAGGGTTGCCGTAGCTATGCCCGGCGCTATCTGACGGATAACAACGCGGCAGGCCTCCAGACGTGTAGCGCCGAGCGAATAAGCGGCGTCGAGCAGTTCTTTGGAGACCGATTTTGCGACCTCATCCATTGAGCGGACAAATATTGGGATAATGAGCAATGTTATAACGATAATGCCGCCCAACAGTGAGGTCTTTAATCCGAAGAAAATCATTATGGTGAAGGCGAATGCGCCGTAAACTATCGAAGGTACGCCGAACATCACGTCGAACGAAAGCCGCGTGATGTAAGCAAGTCGAGAACCTTTCTTCAAAAATACGTTGATATAAAAAACTATCGGTATGCTGATTATCAGTCCAAGCGTTGTCGAAGATGCAACTATCATCATCGAGCCGGCGATAGCATTAAGTATGCCGCCTTCTTTACCGAGATAAAATCCGCCGCCGGGCAACTGCGTGAGCATCTCCCACGTGAGCGAGGGGAAGCCGGTTCGCGCTATCGTCCATATTATGCCGGCGAAAAATCCGAACACTGTCAGGGTCGCAGCTATCATCAGCAGGTTAAATATCTTTTCTTCGATGAATTTCCACTTCATAACTTAAATCTTTTCTCTACATTTTGTAAAACAATCCGCGACGCCGCGTTAAACACAAGTATGATTACGAACATCACAAGCGCGGCAAACATCAGCGCCGACTCGTACATCGGCAGCGAAAGCATCTCTCCGTAGTTGTTGGCTATCAGGGCGGGCAGGGGATAGACGCTTTCAAACAGCGAATGAGGTATGCCGGTCATATTTCCGCAGACCATCAGCACGGCAAGCGTTTCGCCGAAGGCTTTCGACACTGCCAGCACTACTGCGGCTATGATTCCGGGCGAGGCCTTGCGTACAACTATCAGCCGGGTAGTCTGCCAGCGGGTAGCGCCCAGCGAGACGGACGCTTCCTTGAGATCTCCGGATACGGTCGAGAATATCTCAATAAAAAGACTGACCAGCAAGGGCAGAATCATTACCGACAAGACTATGCCTCCTGCCAGCAGAGTATAGCCGCTGCTGTAATCTACGAAGTGCGGCGCCAGATCGTCGGCTATCCAGGGCACTATTATCAACGTCCCCCAAAGTCCGTAAACTACCGAAGGTATTCCTGCCAGAATATCCAGCGCCGGAAAAACCAGCCGCTTCATAAACGGAGGGGCGTTCTCGGTCAGGTAAAGCGCGGTCAGCAATGCTATCGGCACGGCTATAATCAGCGAAAGAGCCGTTACGTATATCGAACTGAGAATAAATGACCGGAAACCGAACTTCCCTGCCAACGGACTCCACTCCGAACCGCTCAACAAACTGATGACAGAGTTTTCATGCAGGACAGGTATTGATTTACAGTACAAGCCCAGCCCCATCACTAACATCGTCAGCAACGAACATACAACGAAGAGCTGCATCAACCTGTGTGCCGCTGCGTTCTTAAACAGTCGTTTTCTTAGGGACATCCTGCTCTCACTTGAGTTTACTCATTTCATCCTTCAGTTTATCCGAAGAAAGACTGATATATCCTGTTTCGGCGGTATATTTCTGTCCATCCGACAGGACGAAAGCCAGGAAAGCTATCACTTCCTTTTTCACCGGCTTGTCTTTAGTAACCAGATAAAGGTCGCGGGCGGGCGGCGACGGATATCGTCCTTCATTTATAGCCTGTATCAGCGTCTCGGAAGTCCCGTAAAAATCCTCTTCCGGATCTATACGGCCATTTTCGTTGACGTCAAGCGGTATGACGGTCAGACCCTCAAACGGACGGCGGGTTTTCTGGTCGTAAGCGTAGGCAATGTTATTGTAGCCGATGCCGACGCGGTCTTTCTGCACGGCTGAAGCTATGCCGGGGTCGCCGAAGACGGCCGTCGCCTTCAGGTGTTCCTGCTTGCGTCCCAGCCATAGCGCGAAAGTCTCGGCAGCGCCACAGGCGTCCGAGCGTGTGAATACGTGCACCGGAAGTTTGGAATCCGTACCCAGCAATTCTCCCCAGGTATTTATTTCCCTGTTCCACAGCCGTGCAGCCTTGTCGCGCGTCAGACCTGTCCTGCGGATGGCGTCCAGCTCCGGATTGGCGGCGTTGATGGTAGGGATAACCGCGTCCTTGACTACCGCCAGAGCGTATGCGCCCCTGTTCAGTTCTTCGTCATAGATTTCGCGCGAGACCATGCCGATGTCAACTACCCCCGACAGTGCGTCGGTAATACCTTTGCCCGCGCCTCCGCCGGATACGTCGATCTTTACCGAGGGATACAGTTTGCGGAACTCTTCAGCCCATTTCACCGCCATGGGATACAGCGCGAACGCTCCCGACAGCTGTATGGAGCCGGTCAAAGCAGTAGCCTTGTCCGGCGGATGTTTGGCATTCCCTGCGCAACCGGCAAGCATGGCTATACCGGCAATAAAAATTACAATTTTGCTCATTATTGTTTATCGTTAAGACGCTGCAAAAGTACTTCCATCCGTATCATCCCACAATACCATAATCGTGGTATGGATGAAATATACCACAAAATAGGTATATTACGGGTGATAAAATCGCCGTACCTTTGCAGCCTCGAAAGGAGGATTTTCTTTATATAAATCAACCTGGAACGATACCTTTCGGGAGATAATTTCAGTAACAGATAAACAAATTAAAACATTCACATTATGAAACGCAGAGTTATTTTATCAGTATTAATCAGTCTCACGGCGACATTCGGATTCAACCTCGCCGCACAGGAGATACAGCTTGAAAGCGTCAAGTTTGTCAGCCCCATCATAGAGAAGTGGGTTGACGAGTACAAAAAAGCATACCCCGACTCAAAGCTCAGCATCAAGGTCGGCACGGCTAACGGCGAGTCCGGCAAACACCGTATCGAAGTAATATCCGGCGCACACAGCGAAAGCGCCGGCGAAAGCGGCAAGATAGTTTATGCAGGCAGATACGCCCTCGTGCCGGTCAGCAACGAAAACAACCCGCTGCTCGACAAGGTCGGCAAAGGACTTAAACGCAAAGACCTGCGCAAACTCGTCTTCGAGAAGGACGAAACCGAAGAAGACTATGACGACGACGGCAAGGAAAAATACACCGCAACCGTCTATTCGCGCGGCGGTCTGACCTCCATCTCGACCGTCCTTGCGGCTCACTTCGACCGTCAGCCGGAGCACATCCGCGGCAAGAAAATCATCGGCGACGAGATCTACCTCCTCGACGCCGTCCGCAAAGACGTAAACGGCATAGCCTTCAACACCCTCAACTACGTCTTCGATCTTAACACGCGCCTCCTGAAGTCGAACCTCCAACTGCTGCCCCTCAACCTGAAGTCCGACATCCGCGAAGCCCTCGCCTCGCGCAACATCGACAACCTCATCGCCATCCTCGAGAGCACCCGCAGCGACATGATACCGGTCGTAAACTTCGGCCTCTTCATCCCCTCGGAGTACACCTCCGACCTCGAAGTCTTCCGATTCATCACCTGGGCGCTGACCAAAGGCCAGGAATACAACCACTCCTTAGGATTCCTCACCCTCGACGAAGACACCCTCGAAGACCAAAAGCGCACCCTCGAAAAAGACCGTCTGGCGTACAGCCAGGCAAGACCGTAAAGGCTGTGCTTGCCATCTCTTAATAGACAGTTAATAATTAAGTTTTAGTTTTATGTATTTCATACTTTCTGATTGAAGATAACCATAATTCAAAGCAGAGCCTTCTCAGCAGTCGATTGTGAAATCGGGGTTGAGGAGGCGTTTTTTTTTTCCGATTATAAATAACGCTTACAGATAGCTACAACAGCTATTTCCGATTAGAAACGTCGTTTCCAATCAGACATAAAAGCTGTTTCCGATTAGAAACGTTGTTTCTACTAATATTCAGCAGATGTTTCCAATTAGAAACATCGTTTCCAGATAGCCACAACAGCTATTTCTAATTAGAAACGTCGTTTCCAATCAGACATAAAAGCCGTTTCCGATTAGAAACGTTGTTTCCGGTCGGATATCAACATGTTTCTAATTAGAAACATTGTTTCTACATAGCTCAAACAGCTATTTACGATTAGAAACGTCGTTTCTAATCAGACATGAAAGCTGTGTCCT
>JAITNE010000178.1 GCA_031290635.1 Tannerella sp.
TGGTTGCCGACTTCCCTTTATTACTAGAGAGAGAGAGAGAGAGAGAGAGAGAGAGAGAGAGAGAGAGATTCTATTCTCCTCTCCTATATATAGAATCACGCGCGTATATACTAAAAAAAATCCATTCTACAATACATCCGTTGCCATTAATTTCAATAAAGAAGTTGATGACGGTTCATTCGGCATTAGGCGCTCATTTGTCGTCGCGTGCCGCACAAGTTCGTCCCCCGGAGGAGTTGCTTGTGCCTTTTACTTTGCGTTTTTTTTAACTAATTTAATATTAACCAACTTGACAAGAGTATGAAAAGAAAGCAATTTGCAAGAATGCGTTCAATCGCATCATTTAAGTCGGTACGCCTGATGGCGACTGTACTGTTTCTGTTCTGCTGTTCCGTCACTATGACGGCACAGAATGGCGTATCTTTCAAAGCCAAGATCATCGATAAGGATGGCGAGCCGCTTCCGGGCGCCGTCATTGCGGTGGTTGTCGGCACGAGAGGTGCGGCTGCAGACGGAGACGGTAATGTAGAACTGCCTAACGTTACGATAGGCACTAAACTCAAGGCAACGTATTTGGGAATGCAGGACAAGGAATTTACCTTCGACGGCAAGAACAACATCACGATTGTGCTTGAAGAGAAAGCTAATGCACTCGACGAAGTAACTATCGTCGCGTTCGGACAGCAGAAGAAGACCAGCGTCGTGGCAGCAGTTACGACAGTACGGCCCGGCGACCTCAAGGTGCCGAGCAGCAACATCACTAACGCCATGGCGGGACGTATCGCAGGTATCATTTCCTATCAGGATACGGGTGAGCCGGGAGCAGACAACGCCAAGTTCTTTATCCGTGGCGTCTCGACCTTCGGTCTGAAAGTTGACCCTCTTATCCTTATCGACGGTATCGAAGCTACGACCGACGACCTTGCACGCATCCAGTCGGACGACATCGAGCAGTTCTCGGTATTGAAAGACGCTACGGCTACTGCGATGTACGGCCCGCGCGGAGCTAACGGTATCATCATCGTTAACACCAAAGTAGGTAAAGAAGGACCATTGAAGATTTCAGCCCGCTTCGATAGCCACATGGCTACGCCTACGCACATCATGGATTTGATTTCGGCGGAAGAATACATGCAACTGTACAACCAGGCACGCATGTCGCGCAATCCCGAACTCGGCCCTCTGTATTCGGAACAGAAAATACGCGCCACAATGCGCGGCGACGATCCCCTTATCTATCCGAACATAGACTGGTACGACTATCTGTTCAATAAACAGACAATCAACACTAAATCCTATCTGAGTCTTGCGGGTGGCGGTCTGGCGGCTACCTATCACATTTCGTTCGGTTACGACCATGAAAACGGTCTGTTGAAAGTTGATAACAAGAATAATTTCAACTCCAACATTGCTATTGACCGCTTCCATCTGCGCTCGAACGTGAACTTCAATCTCAGCAAGACCTCCAAACTCGAGACCAAGATCTCAGGACGCTTTGAACGCTACAACGGACCGCAGCAAAGCGCTTCAAACATCTATTCGGGCATTCTTAATTCCAACCCGGTGGACTTCCCGCCTGTTTATGCACCCGATGCGGCTCATCTGTACAGCGAATATATCCTGTTCGGTAGCGTAGTGCTGCCCGGTAGCGAAACTCCCAAACAGAATCCATACGCCGAAATGGTACGCGGATATACGGGACGCGACAATGCAGCAATCGAGGCTTTGATAACTTTCAAGCAGGATTTGGCGTTTATAACGGAAGGACTGAATTTCCAATTATCAGTATCGGAGACAGTTAACACCAAGAATGAGGCCTCGCGTACTTACAACCCGCTGTATTTCGGTCTTGACGAATACGACCCGCTTACGGGTGAATATACCCTGCTTCGCCTCAACCCGACAGCACAATATCCGCGTCTGGGTGATATCGCTTCCTCGCGCGACGTTACAGGGCATACCTACCTCGAAGCACGTTTAGGCTGGATGCGCACGTTCGGCAAACACAGTGTTGGCGCCAGCGGTGTTGGCATGATTGACGAAGCGACCGACTATAACGGCGGTACATCAATCTTTGAAGCCTTGCCGCAACGCAATCAAGGCGTATCAGGACGTGCAACCTACAGCTTCGACGAACGCTACTTCCTGGAATTTGCATTCGGATTCAACGGCTCCGAAAAATTCACCGGCAGTCGTCGCTACGGCTTCTTCCCCACAATAGGAGGCAGTTGGATCATCTCTAACGAAAGCTTCTTCGAGGGTCTGAAAGAACCGCTGAAAATCAATATGCTGAAGTTTAGGGCTACTTATGGACTTGTAGGTAACGATGCCATATCCAGCCGCGCCAACCGTTTCTGGTTTCTTTCATGGATTGAGACAGCAGGCGGCGCCGGTACAGGCGCTACCTGGGGCGAGACATTCTCGACACTGTATAACGGCTATCAGGTACGGCGTTATGCCAACCCCGATATCACTTGGGAGTTGTCGCGCAAAGTGGATTACGGATTTGAACTCTATCTGCTCAAAAACGGCGACCTCAAAATCATTGCCGACTACTTCCAGGATCATCGCAGCAATATCTACTGGCAACGCAGCAGCATTCCCGAATCGGTAGGTCTGGAAGCAGACATCAGCGGTAATGTCGGAAAAGTGAACTCGAAAGGTTTCGACGGCTCGATTGAATTTAATCACTCTTTTAATAAAGACATTTGGATGCAGTTCAGAGGTAACTATACTTATTCCACGAACAAGATTATGGCACGCGACGAAGAAAATTTCGCCGACAAATATCTGTCAATGATCGGTCAAAGCGCCAATGCGTTGCAGGGATACGTTGCCGAGCGCCTCTTTGTCGATGAAGCCGAAATAGCCAATTCACCCCGACAAGATCTTGGCGGCACAGGCGTTTATCAGGCAGGCGATATCAAATATACCGATATCAACGGCGACGGCGTTGTCAACAGCAACGACCGCGTATGGATGGGTTATCCTTCCGTGCCTGCAATACAGTACGGATTCGGCCCCTCTATAGGATACAAGAATTGGGACTTCAACTTCTTCTTCCAAGGAAACGCTCATGTGTCGTTCTTTATCAACCCCGCAGTTAATGATGGTAGCGGCAACCCTACCGGTATAGCGCCATTCGTTGACCAGCGTAACGCTCTGGCTATCGTAGCCCGCGACGCATGGACAGAGACAGACCCCGACGTGCATTCGTTCTGGCCTCGCCTCTCGACCAGCTTGATTACAAACAACTCCGTAGCCTCGTCATGGTGGTTGCGCGACGGCTCGCTGCTGCGCCTTAAAACAGTTGAATTAGGTTACAATGTTCCAAAACTTGACAAACTGATACGGTCAGCCCGCCTTTACGCTTCTATCGAAAATCTGTGTCACTTCAGCAAGTTCAAACTGTGGGACCCCGAAATGGGAGGCAACGGTATGGGATATCCGCTCAACAGACGATTCAACATAGGTCTTAGTATTGATTTCTAACTATTAAACATACGAAATTATGATATCAAAATTAAAAACAATAGCAATATTACTGCTCGCATTTGTAGCTTCGGGTTGTTCGGAGTTTCTCGACATAGTGCCCGACTCGCAATTGACGCTTGAGATGATTTATTACATGCGGGAAGACGCATGGAACGGACTGGCTAAATGCTATTCATTTCTGCCTAACGACGGAACCACTTCCAGCTCTACCTGGCTGCTGGGCGACGAATTTATGTCGTGCGTGCAGGAAAACAAGGACGCATGGTGGAACGGCATGACTGTTATGCGTGGCAAACAATCCACTTCCGACGTCAAAATAGGTTACTGGCAAGGTAGCGGCGGCGCTACGGATATGTATCAGGCTATCCGCTCATGTAACATTTTCCTTGACAAAATAAATCTGACGTCCGACCTGACGCCCAAGGACAAAGCCGACTGGGTAGCGCAGGTCAAATTCCTCAAAGCCTACTATCATTTTGTCCTGATGCGCTCCTACGGCCCGATTATCATTTCCGACGTGGAAGTGTCGGCTAATGCCGTCGGCGACAACATCTATCAGTATCGCTCCAAAGTGGATGACTGCTTCAGCTATATCATCAATCTGATGGATGAAGCTATCCCCGACCTGAAAGAAACAACTGCTACCACAGAACTCGGACAGGTTAATCAGGTGGCTGCCAAAGCCATCAAGGCAAGGGTTTTAGTCTATCGCGCTTCACCTTTCTATAGCGGTAACCGTGATTATTTTGAGGATTTCCTCGACGTTGACGGCAAGCCCTATTTCCCGGTTTTTGATACCGAAGCCGATACCAAAGCCAAATGGACAGCAGCTCTTGCAGCAGTCAACGAAGCTATCAGCGCGGCAACAACAGCAGGCAGTAAACTGTATGAATATACGAAACCGCCTCTTATTGAAGACCGTAACGCTATGGATACCAACGAGGTGAGGATGAAAACGCTCTATAGCCTGCGTTATCAGGTTGTGGACCCGTGGAATCAGGAACTTCTCTGGGGATATTCCAACTCTGCAGGAGATTTACCCAACTATACCAATATCATGCTTCCCGATCGCTTTGAACCGGGTTCCGATATGGTGCTTAACCAGTCCTATTCCGACCAGGAACTCGGCGCTACATATCACATGCTTGAGGCATACTATACCAAAAACGGCCTGCCGATAACCGAAGACAAAACCTTCAGTTACTCCACGCGTCTGAATATCATTACCACGCCGGACGCCGAAGACCCTGAATATGTTGTATATGCAGGCATTATGCAGCCCGGAGTTACTACTATTTCGCTGTATATGAACCGCGAAATGCGCTTCTATGCTCATCTGGGTATCACGGGTGGCTACTTCCGCTCTCACGAACATCGCATCGAAACCGACTTCCTTGCCGACTTCCCCAACTACGACATTAGCGGCGGAGGCTTTTATTCGGGACATGCCGACAACTACCTCTCTACAGGTATAGGAGTGCAGAAATTAGTGCATCCCGAAAGCAAATCGGGTCACAGTTTTCGCCTTGTACGCTATCCTTATCCTATCGTGCGCCTTGCCGAACTCTATCTGCTCCAGGCTGAAGCGCTGAACGAAAGCAGTGATGCACCCACACAGGCAGTCTATGACGCGCTGAATATTGTTCGTAGTCGTGCCGGAATACCCGACGTCGAAACCGTATGGTCGGATGCAACTCTTGCCCGGACTACAGGCAAACACCTCACAAAAGCGGGCATGAGAGCCATCATCAAGGACGAACGTTCGCTTGAACTTGCTTTCGAAGGACACCGTTTTTGGGATCTTGTGCGCTGGAAAGACGCTGTAGCCGCCCTCTCACAGCCGGTTATCGGATGGTCGCCATTGAGAACAAGCCATGAGGGCTTCTTTGTGCAGGAAATCAAACAGACGCGCAAATTCTCGTTCCGTGACTGCCTCTGGCCTATCACTCTGAGTGAACTCAACAAAAATTCCAACCTGATACAGAATCCGGGCTGGTAAGAAAACAATTAAAATTTAAACTTTCAAAATTATGAACAAATATATAATTGCTATTGCTGTTGGTGTGATTACGCTGATTTCATCCTGCAAGGAAGACAAGCGGTTTGAAATCTATTCCGATGACACCACGCCCCCGGGAATCCCTATAATTGATTCCGTCAAGCCCCTCAACGGCGGAGCACGCTTCTACTTTCGCCCGCCGGCCGATGATGATGTGTTGAGCGTAAATGCCGAATACCTTCATTCAAGCGGTAAACTGTTTACTTTTTCGGCGTCCTATTTTACGGATTCGCTCGACGTTTACGGATTAGGCGATACCCAAAAGCGCACTATAACCCTTTATACTCTCGATCGTGGCGGCAACCGTTCGGCTAATCTGCCTTATGACATCACTCCGCTGGAACCTGTTGTAACACGCGTAGAGAGAACTCTAAAGGTTGTGCCCGGCTTCAGTTCGTTCTATGTGGACTGGCGAAACGAATTGATGGAATCCGTCAACGTGTTTGTCAACTTCCAGTACACCTACGGAGGCGAGAACAAGGACGTAGAGATGATTTTCACGTCTCATGACACTATCAACCGTCAGTTTGTACGTAATCTTAACCTCGGTCCGGCCGACAAAATCGACGTCTCAGTCAGAGTCGAAGACCGGTATGGCAACACTACGGGCGCTCTCGGCAAAGGTCCTATCTACTTGCTACAGGACGAACTTATAAGCAAGGCGAATTGGACAATGCCCGACGCCAATGACTCTATAGCCGGCGTCCCCATGTGCTTCGCTAACTACAGGGAAGGTCGTATCCGCTATCTTATTGATGATATTATCGACGCTTACAGTCTTGCTAACTATACGCACTCAGGAAGTATGGGACGCACCGGCAAAAGCGGCGGTAATGTGCCGTGGAACGCCCTTATTGACCTCGGCGACTACTACCAGTTGAGCCGTATTGTAACCCACCAGCGTCACGGAACAGCAGGCGATCTTGCTCCCATGGCGCGCGGTCAGTACTATCAAAGCGAGAATGTAGGACAGTTCAATGTCTATTACCTCGCCGAAACACCCGATTCTACGTATTGGGTGCTGATGTCGAATTGCAAAATCCCCCTGCCGACAGGTCTTAACAATATGGATATCTTCCGTATGGGGCAGGCAGGCGACATGTTCTATATGTTCCCCGACGATCCCAAGTTCAGCCCTCCAACCCGCTGGTTCCGTTATGAAGCGCTTACAAACTTCAGCGACAACTATACAGGCACAGGCGCTAACTGCTTGTCGGAAATAACTTTATATGGTAAAAAATAATTATTAATTGATTGAATATGAAAAAGTTATTTTTATTATCAGCTGCGTTTTTCTTCCTCGCATTCTTAGGATGCAGCGAAGATGCTTACGACAATATACGCAAATACGTTACAGCTGAAGTGATTTATTCGGAAAAGTTTGATACTATCAGCGCTGCAATAGGTTTTGAAAGGGTTGAAATATACCTGACCCAAGCCGGACGCTCCGACAGTCTCAAATATACACCCGTCAAGGCTCAAAAGACTATCGTAGAATATGACGGCCAAACGGTCGAATACGATGGTATGAGGACTTGGTTGAGTGTTGTTAATCTCGATAAGGCTAAACTGTATCGCTTCAAGGTCTATACTATTGACCATGCAGGCAATCAGTCCGTTCCTCTCGAAATCTCCAAAATACCGTTTACTAAAGAAGACAGAGACGCAATACGCGTGTCCGACCCCAAAACGATACTCTCCCCATGGGGCGTGTCTTTGAGTTGGCCTTCGCTTATCTCTACCAGCATGTGGAACTTTACCGAATGCGAATATTCCTTCAGGGATAAAGACGGCCAAACGGTCAATGGAACGATGGACGCCGAAATGGAAGCAGCTAACAACCTGCGCTTCGATGCTACCAACCTTAGCCCCGGCTCAATAGTCGAAGTAGGGTTTAATATCAATGTAGTGCCGCTTATCGACGATGAGCAAATACTTGATACGGTAACGTTCAGTCAGAAAATCGAACTTCAGGTGCCCACTACCGACGAGTATGGTCAGTATCTCACAAGCAGAGAAATAGCAAGTTGGAGTAACGACGGCGTCCAGATGACTATCAACTGGAAACCGGTAAGCGACTACACTATGACGGCTACAACGCTCACTTATAAAGACTACAGCGACCCGTCAAATCCTGTCGAAAGAGTTCTCACCATTGATAATGCGACGCTTGAAACTCCACTGCCCGGACTTATCTATCAACGCTTCGAAGTATATTCCGCCTACGAACCTCTCGGCGGCGGCGGTACTATTGTGGAGTCGAAAATAACGTCCATTCTGCCGGAATTTGCCGACAAGAGCGCTATGGCTGCCAACGGCATAGACCGCAATACCGACCCGCTGAGCATCACGAAACTTAATTTTCCGGTTCATGTAGGCAACCTGCTCGACGTTCTGTATTTTCCCAACCTCAAAGAGATTGACCTGACAGGCGGAGGAGCGCCTATACCGACTTATCTCTCGACAGGCAACAACGTGTCAAGCGAATTAGGCGGCTGCCCGTGGAACTTCGGATTCCGGCGTATCGACTATGCAAACAGCAGTTACCGTGAGTTTAAAGGCGCTGAAGCTCTCAGAAGAGTGCTCCAAAGAGGACAAATTACGAAACTCAAATACGCCGCCGGTACAATGGGACTGGATGAAATCCTGCTGCCCTACGCTTCCATAACCGAGACGCTTACCTCGCCCGACGAAATCTTGCTTACAAACAAGGTTTTTGCCGACGGAGCCATAGTTTCGACCAACTGGAATTGCAGTTACACGTATATGCCGGGCGACCAACCGGCCGGTATCCCCGGCGGCAGCGCTACTCATGTGTGGAAAATTATCCCCAAAACCATATCGTCGTCGTTCTGCTTCGTCTATCCGCCGGAGTACAAGTTCAATATCTGGGAATACAGGTATCTGAAAATGAAAGTGTTCTCGCCGGATGCGTCCTATTTCCCCGACGATTACTACAAAAACTGGCAACGTATCTGGTTCCGTATCCGTAATCACCTGTGGGGTCACACTCCAACACCTTATTGGGACAACAATGGCGATGAAAAGAATGCTGACCGCGAAAAGTACAGACTCCAAGCTACTGATCTTGGAAGATGGAAAGAGGTTACATTTGATACGCGGGATGTAGTAAACGGCACCGATGCTCATCCTTATTACAATGTATTAGTAATAAATCTTGGCGGCGAGCCGGGCGGCACCTTCGCTCCGGCACGCGAGATGGTGTATTACTTCGCCGATGTAAGATGGTCTAAGAATCCATAAACATCAAACAAAATTTCAAA
>JAITNE010000187.1 GCA_031290635.1 Tannerella sp.
CGATGTAGAAACCGGTCAGCGCGTATCCGAGAGGGCTTTGCATTTTAACGATGTTTTTGGGGATACTTTGGTAACGCTTGCCGAGAAAGACGAGCGGATAACCGGCGTAACGCCTGCCATGCCGACCGGATGTTCGATGTACAAGATGATGAATCGCTTTCCCGAACGGGTGTTCGACGTTGGCATAGCCGAAGGTCATGCGGTTACTTTCTCTGCCGGATTAGCTAAGGAAGGCGTGTTGCCGTTCTGCAATATCTATTCCACGTTTATGCAGAGGGCTTATGACGAAGTTATACACGACGCCGCCTTGCAGAACCTGCACCTGGTATTGTGCCTCGACAGAGCCGGATTGGTCGGCGAAGACGGCCCTACTCATCACGGCGTTTTCGACCTTGCTTACATGCGTCCCGTACCCGGCCTGACTATCGCCGCTCCCACTAACGAAGAAGATTTACGTAATATGATGTTTACCGCTTCGCGGGATGAGGCCGGCTTATTTGTTATACGTTATCCAAAGGGTCGTTGTGAACCGATGGAGGATAAAAAAGCGCCGATGAAGGTTTTGACGGCAGGTAAGGGAAGGAAACTGCGCGACGGCGAGGATGTGGCGGTGCTGTCGGTTGGGCCGATACGCTATGAAGTCGCGAAAGCTGTAGATATGCTTCCTTCTAAGGATACTCCTTCCGTAGCTCACTACGACATGCTTTTCGTAAAACCTCTTGATGAGGAGCTGCTGCATGAAGTCGGACGGCGGTTCAAGCGCATCATCACCATCGAGGACGGCGTCCGTACGGGCGGTTTCGGCAGCGCTGTATGCGAGTTTATGACCGAGCAGGGTTATTCTCCGAAGATAGAGCGGATAGGCGTGCCGGACAGATTTATAGAACATGGAACTGTCGGCGAACTGCACGCGCTCTGCGGCATGGACGCCGCAGGTATTATTAAAACAATTATTCCTCAATTATGAAAATATTGATAGCAGGAGCAGGGGAAGTAGGGACGCATTTAGCCAAGATGCTCTCGAAAGAGAAACACGACATCATACTGATGGACCCTCAAGAAGACAAGTTGGCATTTGCCCGTTCGGGCATGGAGATTATGCCCTTCGTCGGCAATCCGACCTCGCTCAACGACCTTGAGAGCGCCGGCATAGACCGTATGGATCTATTCATCAGCGTTACGACCGAAGAAGCGACTAACATTACCGCCTGTATGTTAGCCTCAAAGATGGGCGCTGAAAAGACATTCGCACGCATCAACAATTACGAATACCTCCTTCCCAAAAACAAGGAGTTCTTCAACGGTTTGGGCGTTAATTCGATGATATATCCTGAGATGTTGGCGGCTAAGGAGATAGTATCGGCCGTCAAGCGTATTTGGACGCGGCAGTATTGGGATTTGCTCGGCGGCGCATTAATATGAGCCGGCGTAAAAGTGCGCGAGAATGCGCCGATAGTCAACAAATATCTGACCGAGTTAGTCCGTGCGGACGGCAAACTATATCATATCGTCGCCATCCGTCGCGATAACGACACGATAATACCCGGCGGAAACGACTGTATTCTCGCCGGCGACGTAGTTTTCTTCACCGCCATGAAGCACAACATCGACGAGATACGCCGTCTGACCGGCAAGGACGATTCCGAAGTGAAGAAAATCATCATCATGGGAGGCAGCCGCATCGCCGTCCGAGCCTCGCAATATCTGCCCGACAATATTCATATCACTATCATCGAACCGTTGAAAGAGAAAGCTATCCGCCTCTCGGAGACCGTGCCTTCAAATGTGCTTGTAATCAATGGCGACGGGCGCGATACCGACCTGCTCGTGCAGGAAGGCATACGCGATTCGCAGGCTTTCATCACCCTGACCGACAACGAAAGTACAAACATACTCGCCTGCCTTGCCGCTAAACGTTTCGGAGTGAAGAAGACGGTAGCGCAGGTCGAGAATATCGATTATATCCCGATGGCCGAAAAACTCGAAATAGGCACAATCATCAATAAGAAACTGATTGCAGCCAGCCATATCTACCAATTCCTGCTTGACGCGGACGTGTCGAACGTCAAGTGCATGACCGTTGCCAGCGCCGATGTAGCCGAACTGATAGCCCCCGAAGGCTCGCGTATTACGAAGAAGAAAGTGCGCGAACTGCATCTGCCGAAGGATATGACTTTGGGAGGACTTATCCGCAACGGCGAACCTATGATGATTGACGGCGAAACGCAGGTCGAAGCGCACGACCGCGTCGTAGTATTCTGCCTCGATACCGCCATGCGCAAACTTGAAGATTTCTTTAATTGACTTTTTCATGCACTTAAACGGATTATATATACTAAAGACTCTTGGGCTGATACTGCTTCTCGAAACGGTATTCATGCTGATTGCTACCGGCGTCGCTTTCATTTATGGAAGCGAAGATCAGATACATTTGCTCGAATCATCTATTATAATGTGTGTTTCGGGAGTATTGCTCGTTCTCTTCGGACGCAAAGCCGACGAAAACAAAGCCGGCATCCGCGAAGGCATACTGACTGTTACCCTTATCTGGCTTACACTATCGTTCTTCGGCACTCTGCCTTTCCTTATCGGAGGATATCTGGATAACCTTACGGATGCTTTTCTGGAGACAATGTCGGGCTTCACAACTACCGGCGCAACGGCTTTTACCGACGTTGAGAAGCTCCCTCACGGCATACTGTTTTGGCGCAGTCTGATGCAATGGCAGGGCGGCATAGGTATGATAGTCTTTACTGTGGCTTTGCTGCCGATGTTTGGGGGCAACGCTTCGCAGTTAGTCGAAGCCGAGACTACAGGTTTCGCATTCGAGCGCTTCCGACCGCGGGTAACCCAAGTAGCCAAGCGTATTTCGAGCATCTACCTGCTGCTGACGGCGCTATTTACATTCCTGCTCTGGCTCGGCCCTATGGATCTGTTCGACGCCCTCAACCACGCCATGACAGGCATCTCCACCGGAGGATATTCTACCAAAAACGCCAGCCTGTCATATTGGGACTCGGCTTATACCGAATATGTGATGATCATTTGCATGATAATGGCGTCAATGAAACTGACGCTGTTTTTCTTTGCCCTGAAAGGTGATTTCCGCCGCCTGACCAACGACGAAGAAACGCGCTGCTTCTTTGTTTACTATCTTATATTTATCCTTGTAACATTCGCCTGGCTCTTGATTGGAGGCTTCGAGACGGGCATAGAACACAGTTTCCGCAAGAGCGCGTTTCAAGTCATTTCACTTGCCACCACAAGTGGTTTCCTTGCGTCCGACTTTATCTCCTGGGGACAGTTCTATTGGTTGATAGCTTTGTTTTTGATGGTAGTATGCGGTTGTTGCGGCTCAACAAGCGGCGGTTTAAAGATGGGTCGCGCCATGATATTGATGAAAAACATGCTAAACGAGTTTCGCAAGCAAACGCACCCCGCCGCCATCCTGCCCGTGCGCTTCAACGGTCGCGCTATTTCCAAGGACATAGTCCACAACGTGCATGTATTCCTGTTAGTTTACATAATGTTAATAGGATTCAGCTGGCTATTTCTGATAATAAACGGTTTATCCTTTGACGAAGCGATAGGCACAGCAATCTCGGCGATAAGCAACGTCGGCGTCTCACTCGGCTCGTTATCGGAGGGCAACCTGAGCAGCATCTCAGCCGTTTCCAAATGGTACGTTTGCTTTATCATGTTAGTCGGCCGCCTCGAAATATTCACAGTGCTGACCGTACTGTTGCCGGGTTTCTGGAAAAGATAAGGTTACAATGGCTTCCGGTTTTTTTGTAGCTTGTCATTTCGTGACGAAACGGCCTCATTTTTTTTTGCGGCAAGTTTTTTCGTGACGAAACGGCCTCAAAATTTTTTAGGCAAGCTTTTTCGTGACGAAACGGCTTCAAATTTTTGCGCGGCAAGCTTTTTCGTGACGAAACGGCCTCGATTTTTTTTGCGGAGACCCATTGTAAGATTACAACGGCTTCAGGATTTTT
>JAITNE010000209.1 GCA_031290635.1 Tannerella sp.
GCAAAATTAATTTCCCCAAATCTATTGCAAATCAAAAAATATTCCGTACCTTTGCGCAGTTTTTTTAAAGCAATATTGGTTTTGGGAACGTTAAAGACATATCGGATAGACCTCAAAAGCCTCTTGCCCTCAACGACTTACACGTATGAGTACGTGTTAGACGAGAGTTTTTTTGAGGAGATAGACGGCCCTGAAGTCAAGCAGGGGAAAGTGAACGTCGCCGTTGAAGTCATCCGCGCCTCGTCGGCCTTCGAGTTGAACTTCGACATTGAGGGAGTTGTGATGGCGACATGCGACCGTTGCTTGGACGATGTAGAAGTGTCCGTAGAGGCGCAGAACCGGCTGATTGTAACGTTCGGAGAAGCGTTTGACGATGTGGGAGACGACCATATCGTCATAGATGAAGAAGACGGCACGATAGACCTTTCGTGGTATCTGTACGAGTTTGTTGCTCTGGCTATGCCTCTGAAGCGCGTACATGAGCCGGGGGGTTGCAATGAGCAGATGGTCGGGAAGCTTCGCGAACTGTGTGTCGAGGATAGCTCGTCGGAGGACGAAACAGACGAAGACTACGAAGCAGACGAAGATGATGAAACCGACGAGGACTATGAAGATGATGAAACCGACGAAGCAGGCGATAATGAGGGCGTGACAGACCCTCGCTGGGACGCTCTTCGTCGCTTAAAGATTTGAAATTTAATAATTAAAATATAAAATTTATGGCACATCCTAAAAGAAGACAAGGAAACACAAGAACTGCCAAGCGCAGAACGCACGACAAGGCAGTAATGCCGGCTTTAGCACAGTGTCCCAATTGTGGGGCATGGCACATTTATCATACCGTATGCTCCGAGTGCGGTTATTACAGGGGTAAGTTGGCAATCGAAAAAGAAGCAGCCGTCTGACGAGGCTCACAAGCAGTTAAGGAAGTATGATAAATGCAGTAATAACAGGGGTAGGTGGTTACGTCCCCGAAGATAAGCTGACGAATGACGATCTGTCGAAGATAGTAGATACCACCGACGAGTGGATAATGTCGCGCGCAGGTATCAAGGAGCGCAGGGTTTTGAAAGGTGGTAAGGCTACATCATATATGGCTGTAAAGGCTGTAAATGAGCTTATTAGCAAGACGGGCATTGAGCCTGAATCGGTCGAAGGCGTGATATGCGCTACCTCGACCGGCGATTACCATTTTCCTACTACGGCATCGATAACTGCCTATCAGACAGGTTGTAAGAATGCTTTCGCTTTCGATGTACAAGCTGCCTGCTCGGGCTTCATCTACCTGCTCGAAACGGCGGCTAACTATATCCGCTCAGGTCGCTACAAGCGTATCATCGCCGTAGCAGGCGACATGATGACGGCTATAACCAACTATACCGACCGCTCGACTTGTCCGCTCTTTGGCGACGGTTGCGGCGCTGTCCTCCTCGAACCGACGAGCAATTCAATCGGCATTCTTGATTCAATCTTGCGTACCGACGGTAGCGGACTGCCTTTCCTGAAGATGAAATCAGGCGGGACAGCGAGTATGCCTTCATACGAGTCGATTGATAATCATGAACATACGGTATATCAAGAAGGAAAGGCCGTTTTCAAGCGGGCTGTTGTAGAGATGGCCGACGTAGCTGCCGAAATAGTTGAACGTAACGGTTTGAAGAAGGAAAATATCGACTGGATAGTGCCTCATCAGGCTAATCTGCGTATCATCGACGCGGCAGCACGCCGTCTGGAAGTGCCTACCGATAAGGTGATGATCAATATCCAGCGTTACGGTAACACTAGTTCGGGCAGCATTCCGCTCTGCCTTTGGGAGTGGGAATCGAAACTTCGACGGGGCGATAATCTTATACTCGCCGCTTTCGGCGCGGGTTTCACTTGGGGAGCCACATATATAAAATGGGGCTATGACGGAAGCGATACATAAGTCCGGTTTTGTCAATATTGTCGGTAATCCTAACGTAGGAAAATCAACGCTGATGAACCGTCTTGTAGGCGAGCGTATCTCGATAATCACCTCGAAAGCGCAGACTACAAGGCATCGCATACTTGGTATCGTCAATACGGAGACGATGCAGATAGTCTATTCGGATACTCCCGGAGTGTTGCGTCCTAACTACAAACTGCAGGAATCGATGCTTGGGTTCTCGGAATCAGCGCTTGGCGACGCCGATGTGTTGCTCTACATGACAGATGTAGTCGAGAAGATTGACAAAAACGAGGACTTCTTGCAGCGGGTAGCTAAGGTTGAATGCCCTGTCCTGCTACTAATAAACAAGATAGACCTCTCGAATCAGGCTTCGCTCGAAAGTTTGGTCGAGACTTGGCATGCACTGCTGCCTAAGGCGGAGATATGCCCTATCTCGGCTACTGCAGGCTTCAATATCGACCTTATTCAGCGTCGTATAGAAGAGTTGCTGCCTCCCTCGCCGCCCTATTTCGAGAAAGACGCCCTCACCGACCGCCCCGCCCGTTTCTTCGTAACCGAGATTATACGCGAGAAAATACTCCTCTATTATCAGAAGGAAATACCTTATTCTGTGGAAGTTATCGTCGAGCAGTTTGTCGAAGAAGTAACGACTATCCACATCAAATCGCTAATTATAGTTGAGCGCGAATCGCAGAAAGGCATCATCATCGGACATCAAGGGCAGGCTCTCAAAAAGGTAGGCGTGATGGCGCGTAAGGACTTGGAAAAATTCTTTGAAAAAAAGATATTTCTGGAAATGTTTGTAAAAGTCGAAACCGACTGGCGTAATCGCGACAATATCTTGCGAACATTCGGCTATCAGATAGATTAATAGTTTAAAAATTATGGGAAAAGTAGTAGCAATAGTGGGACGCCCTAACGTGGGAAAATCGACCCTTTTCAATCGCTTGACACAGTCGCGCGAAGCAATAGTAAATGAGGAAGCGGGCACAACGCGCGATCGCCAGTATGGCAAGGTTGACTGGGGTGGCTCCGAGTTCTCGCTTATCGACACGGGTGGATGGGTGCTCAACTCCGAAGACGTATTCGAGAGCGAGATAAACAAACAGGTGCAGGTTGCTCTCGAAGAGTCTGACGTTGTGCTGTTTACGCTCGACGTAATGACCGGTATCACCGACCTTGACGCCGATGTGGCAAAGATGCTGCGTCGTAGCGGCAAACCGGTCGTCCTGGTCGCCAATAAAGCCGATAACTACGAGGCACACGCTTTCGCCGCCGAGTTCTACAATCTCGGTCTCGGCGACCCAATCTCGGTCTCGGCCATAAACGGCTCATATACAGGCGATCTATTAGACCGCATAATCGAGTTGCTGCCTACTATAGCCGATGATACGCCCGAAGAAGAACTGCCCCGAATAGCAATAGTCGGTCGCCCGAATGCAGGCAAATCCTCATTGATAAACGCTTTTATAGGCGAAGAGCGACACATCGTTACCGACATTGCCGGCACTACACGCGATTCAATCTACACGCGCTACAATAAGTTCGGACTGAATTTTTATCTTGTAGATACAGCCGGCATACGCAAGAGAGGCAAAGTGAGCGAAGATCTTGAATACTACTCCGTTATACGCTCTATCCGTGCTATAGAGAACTCCGACGTTTGCGTCCTTATGCTCGATGCCACACGCGGGGTCGAGAGCCAGGATCTGAATATCTTTTCCATTATCCAGAAAAACCACAAAGGGCTGATAGTCTGCATTAATAAATGGGATTTGGTCGAAGATAAGTCGCCTATATCCATCAAAACCTATATGAACGCTATTCGCGAGCGCTTCGCCCCGTTCACCGATTTTCCGGTACTGATGATTTCGGCAACGACTAAACAGCGCATTTTTAAGGTCTTAGAGAGCGTCAAAGCCGTTTACGACAACCGCCATAGCCGTGTGCCGACAGCTAAACTCAATGAGGTTATGCTGCCTGTTATCGAGAAGACGCCACCGCCGTCATGGAAGGGTAAATATGTTAAAATCAAGTATATAACACAGTTGCCGGGGTGCGTAATTCCTACTTTCGTTTTTTTCTGCAACCTCCCGCAGTGGGTCAAAGAGCCATATCGTCGTTTCCTCGAAAACAAGCTCCGCGAGCATTGGGACTTCTCCGGCACACCCATACAGGTGTTTATAAGGGAGAAGTAGGAGGCTTATTCTATCGTTAAATTGAATACGTTCTTGAGTTTTTCGAGGTTGGGGTTTTTGTTGTTTAGATAGTTGTATTTTTCGGCAGTGGTATAAACAGAAACCGTATCGTTTTTCTCCACGATGCGGACGTCAATTTTTATGCGCGTATTCTTGAGGTTGTTCGCGAGGAAACGCAACAACTCAATGCTGCAATCCATAATCTCATCTTTCTGAAGCTGGTTATAGACCGACGCCTC
>JAITNE010000008.1 GCA_031290635.1 Tannerella sp.
CGGAATATGAATTATGGCGGCGGCGATACGTTACTGCACAGAAGCAGCCGGGCTACAACTCTATCCTTGTACCTGTTGCGCTGGGTAATATTCCTTTGGATGACGCTGCTCAGGTGGCAGGGCTAAGGCGACTGCTGAACTTTATAAGTATCTTCGGACAGCATACTATCCGCTTCACAACTACTCAAAACATACGTCTGCGCAATATTCCCGACGAAGCTCTGCCCGAACTGTTCGGCATACTGAGCGAGTTTGTAGCCGACCTGACTGTTCCGTTGATAGCCAATAATATAACTTCGTGCACGGGCGCCGATACCTGCAGACTTGGCATTTGCCTCTCAAAAGAACTGTCGAAGGCTATCCGGCGCGAGCTACTCAGCGCTTCGGAATTAGACCTCGACCGCCTTGCCGATGTGCGCATACAAATCTCCGGCTGTCCCAATTCATGCGGGCAGCAGTTCTATGCCGACCTTGGCTTTGCGGGCAAAATATTGCGCAACGACCGTCCCTATCCGAGTTATCAGGTTTATATCGGAGCTAATCGCAACACCGCGCCGCGCTTCGCCGAAATTATCGGTAATATCGATGCAAGGGATGTGCCTAAGTTCGTGCGTAGATTGTTTGAGAGTTATGACGGCAAAAATTCTTTCTCTTCCTATATAGAAACTGCTGGTCGCGAGGTAGCATTGCGGCTGCTCGACGAGTATGCCGAGATACCCTCTTTTGCCGATGATAAAAATTATTATTTCGACTGGGGCGCCGAGCAGATATTCAGTGTAGTTGGTCGCGGTACGCCCGAATGTTCGGCCGGACTGTTTGATATGATTGATGTTGACCTGAATAGCGTTAACTCGCGCCGTACTCTGCTAAAGGACGAGAGCAAGCCCGAAACCCGACGCCAACTCCTCCGCGAGATACTCTATTCGACGGCGCGGATGCTGCTTGTAACGCGGGGAGCAGAGCCTAAGACAACCGAAGATGTATTCAATATGTTTATATCTAATTTCATCGAAGCGGGATTAGTTGATGCGAAGTACAAAGATATTATTACCTTTGCAGCCGACAAGGACGACTTTGATTTCATTTCGCGCGAAACGGAAATACTCCAACTCGCCGATGCAGTCATCGAACTCTATGCGAACATGGACGATTCGCTACAGTTCAAAAAGAAAGCGACATCAACTGAATTGACCGAAGCGACGGAAGCGACGAAAGTAACCGAATCGACATTGACTGAATCGACCGCATTGGCGGCAACTCGTCAAAAAGACCTTAGAGGCGTAGCTTGTCCGATGAATTTTGTGCAGACGAAGATAGTTCTCGCCGGCATGAAGTCGGGTGAAACGCTTGAGATATGGCTCGACGACGGAGCGCCAATAAATAATGTACCCGGATCGGTGCGCAACGAGGGGCACGAAGTACTCCGTGAAGAGCGCACAGGCGAGTATTGGACAGTGATTATAAAGAAAAAATAAAACATACAACTAAATTATGAGCAAAGTAATTGTAAACGACGAAGAACAGGAAGTAAGCCTTCCGTTATTATTATCCGAACTTATCCGACAGAACAATGTGCTACAGCCTGACATGGTTACGGTGCAGATAAACGGCGAGTATGTTCAGCGCGAAAACTTCGACACAACGGCTATTAACGATGGCGATGTGGTTGATTTTCTGTATTTTATGGGAGGAGGGGCGATATGATGGATTTCACGTCTGAACAAATCGAACGCTATAGCCGGCATATCCTGCTACAAGATATAGGCGTCGAAGGACAGGAAAAAATCATTCAGGGACGTGTGCTGGTCATTGGCGCAGGCGGACTTGGCGCTCCCATACTGCTATATCTGGCCGCCGCAGGCGTAGGCACGCTTGGAGTTATTGACGGCGATGTGGTTGACCTCAGCAACCTTCAACGTCAGGTCATCCATTTCACTCCCGACGTAGGCAAACCTAAGGTAGAATCAGCCAAAGAGAAGATACGCCTTATCAATCCCGATGTCAATGTGATAACTTATCACAAATTTTTCAGCTCCGATAACGCCCTCGAAATCATACGCGACTACGATTTTATCATCGACGGTACGGATAATTTCCCCGTCAAGTTTCTTATCAACGACGCCTGCGTCTTTGCGGGCAAACCTTTCTCGCATGGCGGCATATTGCGTTTCGACGGCCAGACTATCACTCACCTGCCGGAAACAGCCTGCTATCGCTGTGTGTTCAATGCACCGCCGCCGCCAAACGCTGTCCCTACCTGCTCGCAGGCCGGCGTGCTGGGCGCTATTGCCGGCATGTTAGGCACCATCCAAGCCGCCGAAGCGCTAAAATACCTGACCGGCACAGGCGAGTTGCTCACTAATCGACTGCTGACATTCAACGCCAAAACGATGCAATTCCGCAACGTCAACGTCCGCCGGAATCATAAATGCCCTGTCTGCGGCGAACATCCTACTATTACCGAGTTGATAGAATCAGAGCAGGCAGTATGCGAACTCAAAAAGAAGTGATATGAACTTGACGCCCCTACAAATACCTCAAGAGATTATTGACGGCATCATTCGGCAGGCGCAGAACGAACTGCCCAACGAGGCCTGCGGACTGCTGACCGGCGCCGGCGATACCGTGCAGCAACAGTACCCGCTGACTAATATCGACCATAGCCCTGAGCATTTCTCATTCGACCCTCAGGAGCAGTTCACGGTCTTAAAAGAGGCGCGTCGCAGCGGGCAGAAAATTATCGCCAACTATCACAGTCATCCCTCCTCTCCTGCCCGCCCCTCAGACGAAGACATACGCCTTGCCAACGACCCCAACATTGTCTATATCATAGTTTCGCTTGCCGCATCCGAGCCTGTTATCCGCGCCTTCACCCGCCTCCCTGACGGTGGCATGAGTCCCCTCGAAATAAAATCTCCAGTGTAAGTTGGTCGGGTTGGCTGCCGAAAAACTTGTCTAAAACGGATTGAAAGACCGGATTAGTGTTAGGAACTTGCGAGAAGAGCGTCATCGAAGAGCGCAACTTCAAGGCGTCAATATGTCCGAAAATCTTAACCGCATCTGTTTCGGAAAGTTTCAACAGTTCCTCCGAGATGTACACAAGGTTCCGGCCAAATGGCTCTTGCAGAAACTCGTATGCTTCTTTCAAATCGGCTATTGCATACAGTTTTGATGTGCTGCTATGACCTAAGCCGGCTATCTGCGGGAAGATAAACCACATCCAATGAGTCTGTTTACGCCCGTTTCGGATTTCTTGCAGCGCAATAGGGAAATACTGTTGGTACACCTTGGCGAAGCGATAGAGACTCCGCGATTCGTCGAAATAATTATCCTCACAGCGCTCACTATAACACATTGATTTCTGGAGGTTATTATGCGAGCGTCGCGCATATCGCTCCTTTGCGAACATGTCCTGAATATCCGCATTGTTCTTCCCGAAACTCAACGTGTTGTTGATTGATAGCGAAAACGCCACTTTCTCAACGTCGTGGTCAGTACCTATATAGGTGAAAGTCCAGCGATTTTGCTTCAGCTCTTCAATCAGTTTCTTGATATCATGGCCGGAATATTCACGCGAAGAATTTTCCTCGCCATCGGTCATGATTGTAACCAGCACGTTGTAGTCGCTTACACCCTGCAGCTTTCGCTGTTCGTGTGTGATAGCGAAGCCAATAGCGTCGTAAAGCGGCGTATTGTCCGACGGTTGGTACTTCCTGCCGTCAATCGCCTCCAACTTGCTTACCGGCTCGCAAAAATGGATGGTCTTGACGCCTGCGCCATTAAAAGTAAAGAGCGAAATAAGATGCTCCTGGTCGGGGTTTTCCTGTTCGAGGCGTTTTGTACTCTGAACCATTTCGTTAAACCCACTAATAATCGAGTTCTTTATCGAACTCATTGAACCACTCTCGTCTAATACGATTAGGTTGTGCACTTGATGCTTTGTTTCCATTGCTTTTTCTGTTTTATTAAATGAATAAAAATAAATTGCGTATCCTTTACGCACTGCAAAAGTACGAAGAATATTTCTAATAGCAAAATATATTTGCGTATATTTTACTCATTCAAAAGTTAAACAATACTAAAACGGTTGTTATTAGACAGATACAGTTCAGGTTTTAGATGGCTTCAGTTCAAAATAGAAGCCTTCGTCAACAAGTTTCTTGTATTTCTCGCGGTTAAATTCATATAACTTTGGCGCTTTGTGTGGCAATCCGCTCTTAGTTTCGTTGCAATCGTTGAGCAGTTCGGTGGAAAGGATCTTTTTTCTGAAATTGCGTCTGTCTAACTTTTCCTGCAAAACGATTTCATAGAGATTATGCAGTTGCGGCATAGTAAATTTGTGCGGCAGTAGCTCAAAACCAATCGGTTGGTAACGCAGTTTGCGTTTGAGCTGTTCAAACGCCTTGTTGAGAATCAGATTATGATCGAAAGCCAAGTCGGGCGTTTTGGTTAGCGAAAACCATTGAACATCCGAAGTGAAAGTGCCCGGAGTAACCGGAAAATCAGACAGTTTAATAAGGGCAAAATGCGCTATACTTATTATCCAGTCCTTATCACGTTCTCTGTCGGTGAAGGTATAAAACTGTTCGATATGAAAGTTCTCGGAGGCTATCTTGGTCTTTTTATGCAGTTGCCGTTTGATACAATCCTCGGCGTCGGCGTCTTCGGCGTAGTTCATAAAACCTCCGGGCAATGCCCATTGTCCTTGCGAACGAGTCTGGTCGCTATCGCGTTTAACCAGCAGAACTTTCAGCTCTTTTGATTTCTCATCGTATCCGAAGACAGCGCAATCGACGGCTGTGTATGGATGCGGAAAGTTTAATACGTCAACGTATGATTCCATTTTTATTGAACTTTAAGCGGGAATCGCTGTTACATGTAGTTTTTGACCGGTTAATTTCTGGATGTCGTTCATTGCCGGCCGCTCTTCCTGCGAACAGAACGACAGCGCAAGACCTGTATGTCCGGCGCGTCCGGTGCGACCGATACGGTGAACGTAGGTTTCGGGCACGTCAGGCAGGTCGTAGTTGATGACCAAACCTAACTGGTCGATGTCTATTCCTCGCGAAGCGATATCGGTGGCTATCATTACCCGCGTCTTGCCCGATTTGAAGTTTGACAAGGCTCGTATTCTGGCGTTCTGCGATTTGTTTCCGTGGATGGATTCGCTGCCGATTCCGGCTTTGGAAAGGATGCGGGCAATGTTGTCGGCGCCGTGTTTGGTACGGGAGAATACTAAGACGGATTTCTCGCGTTCTTTTTTCAACAGGGTGATGAGGAGTTGCTTCTTCTCTTGTTTTTCGACAAAGTAGATCAACTGCTCAATTGTATCGACGACGGAGGCTACAGGCGTTACTTCGACTTTCGACGGATTGTGCAGAATTGTGCGCGAAAGGCTTGCTATCTCGGCAGGCATGGTGGCGGAGAAAAACAGGGTTTGCCGTTTGAGGGGTAATTTGGGTAGCAGGCGTTTGATGTCGGCTATGAAACCCATATCCAACATGCGGTCGGCTTCGTCGAGCACAAAATGCCGGATGGAATTAAGGCGGATAAATCCTTGATTGATCAGATCGTTTAATCTTCCGGGGGTTGCTATCAGTATGTCCACACCGCGTTTGAGTTCTTCGGTCTGCGGATTTTGCTTCACACCGCCGAAGACAACGCAATGTCGCAGTCCGGTGTATTTTGAGTAGTCGCGGAAACACTCGCTTATCTGGGCTGCCAATTCGCGGGTAGGCGTCAGGATTAACGCTTTTATTTCACGATGTGAGGTGCGTTCTCTGTTAATCATTAGTTGTTGAATGATAGGGATTGCGAAAGCGGCGGTTTTACCGGTGCCGGTTTGTGCTGTGCCGAGCAGGTCGCGTCCTTGTAATGCTATCGGTATTGCTTTTTCTTGTATCGGTGTAGGAATGCAATAATCCTTGTCCGTGAGAGCTTTTAAGATTGGCTCTGCAATATTTAGTTCTTTAAATGTCATAAAATAGCTTTTCTGTCCTTTGACAGCTTAATTAATAAACGTGCTGAACACAAAGCGGGGGAGAAGAACGGTCGATAAATCCGACCCGATTATGTTGTTATCGGGGTGCAAAGGTACAACAAATTATTGAATAATCCGATGAAAAGACCGGCAAATAACCTTTTTTATATATTATCGTTGCAGTTTCTTGATGATTTCGTTGATACGACGGATATTCTGTTTCGTGATTGCTGCTATCTTCTCCGCCGAAAAGCCATTGCTGTGTAAATTGACTACGACCTCTTCCTGCTCTTTGACAAGCATCTCCGTTTCGCGATGTGCAGCCAGAATAAGCGCTTCTTTTTCTTGAATAACCACATCCTTTTCCTGAAGGGCTACTTCTTTTTCTTGGATAACCACATCCTTTTCCTGAAGGGCTGCTTCCATGGCTACCTCCTTTTCATGAATGACGGCTTCCATCTTTTTGGTTACTTGCTCTACTGCTTTCATTGCTGCTACCTTCTCGGCAGAACGGATGGAGTTCATATAATCCCAATAAACCTTTTGAGATTCACGGTAGGCAAAACGTTCTACCTCGTTCAACTGCTCTATCTCCGCAATGCGAAACAAACGCTTGAACACTCGATCCTGCAAGGCTTTCGGGCGGTCGTCCAGCACGGCAAGATTCTTGAGTACAAACATCCACTTGTCCATCAGCGTATCAAGTTCGTCTTCCTTTTTGGTGAATTTAGGCAGCTCCAGATAGACATACGTGAGTTTGTCGTAAAAGACTCTGCCTGTTTCGGTATCCGACAATTGAACATGGTGCAGGTAGGGATACTGCTTGACAGCTGTATTGCCGTCGCGGAACTCAAAGTTCAGTATGCCTACCGTATATACCGCATTGAGTTCGAAATCCCAATCAACGCCTTTTTTAGCCTGCTCCTGTATGGGAAAGGTTGAGTAATAAACGCTTCTGTCCTTGATAAACTCCTGATAGGTGCGCTGCATCTCTACTATGAATTTCTCTCCATTGTCGGTCTCACAGTAGAGGTCGTAAACTGCCTTGCGGTCTCCTTCGGAACGACCTAACTGTTCGGGATTCATGTATCGCAATGATGTGATACGGTCTGCCCTGCCCAACAGTACGGGCAGCAACTCCTGTAAGAGGTACTTGTTTGCTTCCGTCCCGAACAGTTTCTTGAAGCCAAAATCGGTATGCGGGTTGATATACCGTGCACGTTTTTCTCCCCAGCCGGTCATGGGGGGTTGCTCTGTCGGAGATGTCTTTTGTTTACGTTGTGTCGCCATAGAAAATACGTTTAATAAGCTGCAAAGATACGATAAATTAGTGAATAACGAATAGTGAATAGTGAATAGTGAATAGTGAATAATGAATAATGATGACGTATAAGCAACAATCCACCGCCGGCGTCTTTGGGAGTACGAAACT
>JAITNE010000060.1 GCA_031290635.1 Tannerella sp.
GGACGACCTGAATGCAAACGATGGTATTCGTAAAGCGCTGAATGGGTTTTATGGCGTACTGAAAGCCACTGACGCCTGTCTGCGTTTTGTCTTCCTGACCGGTGTGACGAAGTTCTCCAAAGTCAGTGTTTTCAGCGACTTGAATCACCTTACCGACATCAGTCTGAATGAAAACTTTGCCGAAATCTGCGGCGTCTCTAAAGAGGAACTGATTGAAAATTTCGAGCCTGAGATACAGGCTTTGGCCAAAAGACGGAAACTGACTTATGAGACCACTCTTGCCAAATTGAAAAAGCGTTACGACGGTTATCATTTTGCTAAAGAATGCGTTGGAATGTATAATCCGTACAGCATTTTGTCCGGTATTCAGTTTGATCCGGAAAACAAGACAGAGAAGCATTTTCAGACCATTTTCTATCTGCTGTTTTCACTGATGGGACAGTTCGTCAAAACGGAAGAACACAACTCCGCAGGTAGCGCCGACGCAGTAGTTATTACTCCCGATTACGTTTATATCTTCGAGTTCAAGATTGCAGGCAACGGCGCTGCCGACAAAGCCCTGCAACAGATAGAAGAAAAGAACTACGCCGGCGTTTACGAAATCGGCAACCGCAAAATCATCAAAATCGGCGCAGTAATCGACCTGACAAAACATAGTGGAGTGGAAAATGAACTCATAATTATATGACAATGAAAAAGTATTTGAATCTTTTACTTTTGGGAGCTTTATGTCTCCAATTTACGACGTGCAGCAAGTCTGCGCCGAAATGTTGCGACGCCGTGTCAACTCTTTCGTGGAAAGACGAACTGAAAACGGACGTCCCTCTGCTGGGACACCGTAATTGGATTGTGGTAACGGATATGGCTTATCCCCTGCAAGCTCAAGCGGGAATCAAAACCATCTACACCAATGAGGCTTACATTGATGTTCTGGAGTTTGTTTACAAGGAAATCGAACAAGCGCCTCATGTCAAAGCGGCGATTTATCAGGACAGGGAGTTGCTCTATCTCAACGAAAAAGACGCCGCCGGAATAGACGTCCTGCGCAAGCAGATGAAGACGCTACTTGGCGACAAAGCTCTGCCGGTTTCGCACGAAGAACTGATTAACCGTCTGGACGAAGTCAGCCGGAAGTTTAACGTAGTAATACTGAAAAGCAATCTGACCGTGCCCTATACTTCCACCTTCTTCGAGCTGGATTGCAATTATTGGGACAGCGCAAGTGAAAATGCCTTGCAGGATGCGATAAGGAAAGGAGAATAAAGCCGTCATCATCCTCCGAAGAAAAAGAAATCATCCTCCGAAGAAAAAGAAATCCCCTACCTTATCCCCACAAAAAAACGCCGGCTATCTTTTTACAGATAACCGGCGTTTCCGAGTCTTGCGGTGCGGACGGGACTCGAACCCGCGACCCCATGCGTGACAGGCATGTATTCTAACCAGGCTGAACTACCACACCAAAATTTCTTTCTCTAAAGCGCTGCAAAGGTACGGATAATTTTTTTATCTACCAAATTTTTTGCGATATTTTTTTTATCTTTGTGCTTTTAACGACTAAAACAAACAACAAAATGAAAGAAACACCTGTTGATTATCAGGCTACTAAAAGGGTCATAAACAGTTATGGCATCAAAGATTTCGGGCGGGCTACTATTCGCGAAGTTGTAGCTATTTCCGCCCAGTTAGAGAAGGAGACGCGGACGGAATTTATCCACATGGAGATGGGCGTGCCCGGACTTCAACCGGCTCAGGTAGGCGTAGAGGCCGAAATCCAAGCGCTTCAGAACGGTATCGCGTCGATATATCCCAATATTAACGGTCTGCAGGAGCTGAAAGACGAGGCTTCACGCTTTATCAAGGCGTTTATCGACACGGATATTACGGCGGAACATTGCGTGCCCGTAACCGGTTCTATGCAGGGTACATACGCGTCGTTCCTTACCTGCGGGCAGTGTAATCCGCAGAAAGATACTATCCTTTTTGTCGATCCCGGATTCCCGGTTCAGAAGCAGCAGATAGTTGTGATGGGATACAAGTATGCATCATTCGACGTTTACGACTATCGTGGCGAGAAGTTGAGGCAGAAACTTGAGGCATATCTCTCGCAGGGCAACATTGCCGCGCTGGTCTATTCCAATCCCAACAATCCGGCATGGTTTTGCCTCACCGACAGCGAGCTGCGCATCATCGGAGAGGTGGCTTCAAAGCATGATACCATAGTGATTGAAGACCTTGCTTACTTTGCGATGGACTTTCGCAGCGATATGGGTAAACCTTTCGAGCCGCCTTATCAGCCGAGCGTTTCGCACTACACCGACTATTACATCCTGCAGATTTCAGGCTCGAAAGCCTTCAGTTATGCCGGTCAGAGGATAGGTATTACGGCTATCTCCGACAAGCTCTATGAGCGCACGTATCCCGGCTTCGAGCAACGCTATGGCGGCGGCACATTCGGGTCGGTATATATCCACAGGGTGCTTTACGCGCTGTCGTCGGGCACAAGTCATGCGGCACAGTATGCTCTTGCGGCAATGTTCAAAGCGGCTTCGGACGGCAGTTTCGACTTTGTTGCCGAAATCCGCGAGTACGGCCTGAGAGCTGCCCGGCTCAAAGAGATTTTTGTACGACACGGATTCGTAATTGTATATGACCAGGACCTTGACCGACCGATTGCAGACGGTTTTTACTTCACCATCGCCTACCCCGGCATGACCGGCGGCGAATTGATGGAAGAACTGATGTATTACGGCGTCAGCACCATCTCGCTTATCACGACCGGAAGCCAGCAGGAAGGCGTCCGCGCATGCACTTCATTTATCAAACCAAATCAGTACGCGCTGCTCGACGAGCGGCTCGCCATATTCAACAAATCAAGATGAAGAATCCCATCCAAATGATTAAGCAATGCGTGGCTAACGAAGAGCCTTATTTCCTGCTGCGAGGCAAGGATATATGCGCTCTGCCGGCGATTGAGAAGTATTACGAAGCCGTAAAAGACAAGGTAACCGATCATTATTTCATCGAAGAAATCGAAGAGATAATGAAAGATTTCCGCGCTTTCCTCGACGACCAGGAGACGCATATCCCAGATTAAACGAGTGTGGATACGGACGTTTACAGAACTATAAAAAGACCTTCGGAAGGATCGTATGCCGAGAAGCGCAGTCGTTTCCTGGCATTTGCGACGCCGGTCGGCACTGCCGATGAAGCTATGCAACACGTGCGTGAGTATCGCAAGAAATATTATGATGCGCGGCACGTTTGCTGGGCTTACATGACAGGAGCAGATCGCAGCACATTCCGCGTCAACGATGACGGCGAGCCTTCCTCGACCGCCGGCAAACCGATACTTGGTCAAATCAACTCAAACGAATTGACCGATATTTTGATTATTGTAGTACGATATTACGGTGGCGTCGAGCTGGGCACAAGCCGTCTGACTGCCGCCTACCGCACTGCCGCCGCCTTATCGATAGCCGCCGCGTGCATCGAAGAACGCACTGTTGACATAACATTTAGTTTGACATTCGATTATGCTCGCCTCGACAGCATCATGAAGATAATTAAGGAAGAACAGGTCGCCGTCATCTCACAATCGCTCAACATGTCCTGCGAAATGACTCTGAGAGTACGCAAAAACCTCTACGAACAACTCAAAAGCCGTCTTAACAAGGTATGTTGAAAGAGGATTGTCTCCAAAAGCAATGCTTTTACTCGGAAACCTTATAGGATTATGTCCAATGTCAAAGACATTAGACGGAAACCTTACAGGATTGTCTCCAATGTCTTTGACATTAGACGGAAACCTTACAGGATTGTGAACAATGTCTTTGACATTGGACGGAATCCTTACAGGATTGTGAACAATGTCTTTGACATTAGACGGAAACCTTACAGGATTGTGAATAATGTCAAAGACATTGGACGGAATCCTTACAGGATTGTGTCCAATGTCTTTGACATTAATCGAAATTGCTTCGTTCCTGCGAATGACGTGTGCGCTGTCGTACAATGCCGGATGCGTCCTGCTAATTTCCGATTTCTATTTTTACAGGGCCTGTCAAGCCGGATTCGAGGAGCCGGGAGTCCTTGCGATAATGGCGCTGGGTGGCGTAGGTGA
>JAITNE010000073.1 GCA_031290635.1 Tannerella sp.
GATTGCATAAGAGTTCTACGGTCTTCCGTAGAAGATCTACGAACCTTCGTGGAAGATCTACGAACCTTCGTGGAAGAGCTACGAATCTTCGTGGAAGAGCTACGAACCTTCGTGGAAGAGCTACGAATCTTCGTGGAAGATCTACGAACCTTCGTGGAAGAGCTACGAATCTTCGTAGAAGAGCTACGAATCTTCGTGGAAGAGCTACGAATCTTCGTAGAGATTTTAGTAATACTGCTGTTACTGCATCTTCGGAAGGTAAAACGTTTACTTTTATTCCATATTATGCCTGGGATAACCGTGAAGCGGGCGAAATGAAAGTGTGGATTGATTGTAATGAATAACAACAAAAGTTAAATAAGCATAACAGAGAAACAATTTTTACAAATATGTATTACTTTTGTCGTGAAATTGGGAGAGATATTGTTGTTTCTCTCGATTTAACTAATTGAAATACAGATAAATTGAATGACAAGACAAGGCAAAAAGAATACGATTTCGTTTTTTAGCTCTCACCTTATTTCGGTGATGAGCATCTCTTTGGTGCTTTTTCTGTTTGGCTTGATTATTATTATCGGATTTTTGGGCAACGAACTATCGCACTATGTCAAGGAGAACATCAATGTAACGGTGGTGCTGGCGGAGAATTTGCCGGACGTTAAGATACGTCAGTTGCGCAACGAACTCGAACAACAACCCTACGTCAAATCGACCGAGTACATCTCGAAAGAGCAGGCCTCGCTTGAGATGCAGCGCGAACTTGGCGAGAATCCCGAAACATTTCTGGGGTTCAATCCTTTTCATGCCTCAATTGAAGTCAAACTGAAGTCGGAATACACCCATCCCGACAGCCTTCAACTTATTGAGAAGCGCATCTCGGAGCGAGCGAGTGTTGCCGACGTGCAGTATCGCAAGGACATGATGCAGATGGTCAACAAGAACATACGCCGCATCGGTGCGGTCTTGTTAGCCCTTTTTGCCGTACTGATACTAATCTCGTTTGTGCTGATTAATAACACTATCAAACTTCTGATTTATTCGAAGCGTTTCCTGATTTACACCATGCGTCTGGTAGGCGCTACTCCGGGATTTATCCGACGCCCTTTCCTTCGACATAGCATTTTGAGCGGATTAATTGCAGGTCTCCTTGCAATAATCATGTTGATGTTTGCGTTATACTATCTGAAGCGCGAATTTATCAGCGTCGAAGAAGTTTTGAGCCGAGAAACAATGTTGGTGATTTACCTTATAGTGCTTGCTTCGGGTATCGTTTTGTCGGCTATAGCTGCATATTTTGCTGTGAATAGATATTTGACTATGGCACGTGGAAAATTGTATTATGTATAATTAATAAAATGATTGATATGAAAGACTTTGCATTTGGAAAAGAGAATTTTATTTTGATAGCGGTCGCTGTTGCGCTGATTATCATTGGGTTTGTTTTGATGAGTGGAGGCGGCGCCAAAGACCCCGTCTCGTTTAACCCCGACATCTTCAGCGCACAAAGGATTGTCGTTGCGCCGATAGTAACCGTAGCAGGCTTTGCTCTCGTTGTGTTCGGTATCCTGAAAAAACCAAAGGATGCAGCCAATATTGAGAACGAAGTAAACGCGAAAGCATGAGTTGGATAGAAGCGCTTGTTTTGGGGCTGGTGCAGGGACTGACGGAGTTTCTGCCGGTCAGCAGTAGCGGCCATCTGACCATACTCGGCACTCTGTTCGGCATGAATGGAGAAGAAAATCTCGCCTTTGCAGTCTTGCTGCACGTGGCGACGGTTCTTAGTACGATTGTGGTGCTGTGGAAAGAGATAGCCGGTCTTTTCGGCGGGTTTATTACCTTTCGATGGAATGATGATACGCGCTTGGTTGCTAAGATATTGCTGTCGATCATACCGGTAGGTATTGTCGGGCTGTTCTTTAAGGATACGGTCGAAGAGATGTTCGGCAGCGGGCCAGCGCTTGTAGGCTGCATGCTCTTGCTTACGGCCGCATTGCTGGCGATTTCGTACTTTGCCCGCCCTCGACCGAAAGAGAACATTTCATTCCGCGACGCTTTCATCATCGGCATTGCTCAGGCTATTGCCGTGATGCCCGGTCTATCGCGTTCAGGCTCGACTATCGCAACCGGTATCATACTCGGCAACAAGAAAGAGGCGGTAGCGAAATTCTCTTTCCTTATAGTCATAATACCCGTTCTGGGAGAGGCTTTGCTCGACGTCTTCAAAGCATTGAAAGCGGACGGAGAAATGTCTTTCGGAGCTTTTCCGGTGGGAGCTATGATTGTGGGTTTTGTTACAGCATTTGTAGTAGGATGTTTGGCTTGCAAGTGGATGATTGAAATAGTGAAACGCGGCAAACTGATATATTTCGCATACTACTGTGTTGCAGTCGGTTTGTTGGCTATATTTTTAAGTTAAGATGATGGATTTTGAGGAAGGCGAAGTAGTTTATTTTAACAAACCACTTGATTGGACATCGTTTGACGTGGTCAACAAGTTCAGATACAAACTGTCGCGCAAGTTGCAGGTCAAGAAGATTAAGGTCGGACACGCAGGGACGCTCGATCCCAAGGCAACAGGAGTGATGATATTGTGCACCGGTCGCGCTACGAAACGCATAGATGAGTTTCAGGGGCAGACTAAGGAGTATGTAGCAAGCCTGATGTTAGGCGCTACGACCGCTTCGTTCGACTCGGAGAAGCCTGTCGATGCGACTTATCCTACGGAGCATATCACCCGTGAGAAGGTCGAAGAGGCGCTGAAGCATTTTGTAGGACGTATCGAGCAGGTGCCGCCGGCTTTTTCGGCTTGCAATATCAACGGCAAGCGTGCATACGAGCTGGCTCGCAAGGGCAAGGAAACGCCTCTCAAGGCCAAGACTTTGGTTATTGATGAGATAGAATTGATAGATTGTCAGCTGCCTGTGATACGGATAAGGGTTGTTTGCAGCAAAGGCACTTATATTCGCGCTTTGGCACGCGACATCGGTCAGGCTCTCGATTCGGGCGCATATCTGATAGCGTTGGAGCGGATGCGAGTGGGCGAGATAACATTGGATAAATGTATCAGTCCTGATGAAATAGATGAGTTTTTAGAAGATAAATAATTTACATATATGAAACTGTCAAAATTTAAGTTTACATTACCTCCCGAGTTGATAGCTCAGGAACCGGCGCGGTTTCGCGACGAATCGCGACTGATGGTCGTCAATCGTGAGAAGGGTAAGATTGAGCACAAAGTGTTCAAAGACATAATAAAGTATTTCGGTAAAGGTGATGTTTTTATAATGAATAACACTAAGGTTTTCCCCGCACGCCTCTACGGTAACAAAGAGAAAACCGGCGCACGCATTGAGGTCTTCCTGCTGCGTGAACTTAATCCCGAGATGCGTCTCTGGGACGTGCTTGTCGATCCGGCGCGCAAAATTCGTATAGGCAACAAAATCTATTTTGGACCTAACGATTCGCTTGTGGCTGAAGTGATCGATAACACTACGTCTCGTGGTCGGACGCTGCGTTTCCTCTTCGACGGGACGCATGAGAAGTTCAAGAAGCTGCTTTTCGGCATGGGCAGTACGCCTCTGCCTAAATATATTGAACGTGAACCGACGCCCGACGATGTTATTCGCTATCAGACGATTTTTGCAACCGAAGAAGGGGCGGTTGTAGCTCCGGCAGCGGGTTTGCACTTTAGTCGCGAGTTGATGAAGCGCTTGGAAATCAAGGATTGCAAGTTTGAGTATGTTACCATTCATTCAGGTTTGGGCAACTATCGTGAGATAGACGTCGAAGATCTGTCGAAACACAAGATGGATTCGGAGCAGATGCGTATCACCTTAGATGCGGCTAATGCCGTCAATGACGCCAAAGATAAGAAGCGTAAGATATGCGCCGTTGGCTCGACCGTCATGCGTGCCATCGAATCAGCCGTCAGCACCGACGGACATCTCAAGGAATACGTCGGTTGGACTAACAAGTTCATCTTCGATCCTTACGATTTCAGCATAGCCAATGCTTTCATAACCAATTTTCATACCTCGCTCTCATCGCTGTTGATGCTGGCGGCGACTTTCGGCGGATATGACTTGATAATGGAGGCCTATAATGTTGCCATCAAGGAAAAATACCACTTCTGCGCTTACGGCGACGCTATGTTGATAATATGATTTATCTGGGGCTTGGTTCCAATCTGGGCGATAAACGGGGAAACATATCCCGCGCGGTCAGTCTCATAGTCGAGAGGGCAGGGGAGGCGCTTGTCGTTTCGGCGCTTTATGAGACGCCGCCTTGGGGTTTTGAGTCAAAAGAATCGTTTATAAATATAGCCCTTGGAATAAGTACCGATTTATCTCCCGAAGATTTGTTGCATTGTACTCAGCAGATTGAGTGCGATATGGGACGCACCGGCAAGTCAATAGACGGCGTGTATCACGATCGTCCTGTTGACGTCGACATCCTCCTCTACGACGATATAGTCATGCAATCGCCCACGCTCGTTATCCCTCATCCCTTGCTGCATTATCGCCTCTTCGTCCTGCAGCCCCTTGCCGAAATCGCTCCCGACCTTATCCATCCTGTGCTCGGCAAGTCAATAGCTGAAATATTGCAGACTGTAAGCAAAATCGAAAAAAATAATTAATCCACATGCAACGTTTGACAAAAAGTTGCATCATATTAGAGAACTCAACGATGGCAATGGATGAAAAGCTACTTATTAGTGGTTGTGTTAATGGCGACAGAAAAGCTCAAAAGGCTTTGTATGAAAAGTATTCCCGCAGTATGATGGCTGTGTGTTTTCGTTATGTTAATGACACTGAAGACGCACGCGACTTATTGCAGGAAGGCTTTATCAAAGTGTTTGCCAACATAAGCAAGTATAAGGGCGAAGGTTCATTCGACGGTTGGGTTCGCAGGATTTTTACGAATTGTGCTTTGGAACATTTACGTCATGCCGATGCGTTGAGAAATGCAAGTGATATTACGGAATTTGATTATCCGGATGTCGAAGATGAAGCCTTGGATGAGCGGATACCGCCCGAAACGGTAATGGAATGTGTGAGAGCATTGCCCGATGGTTTCAGGACAGTCTTCAATCTTTATGCAATAGAAGACTTTTCGCATAAGGAGATAGCTCAACAACTCGGCATTACGGAGAGCACTTCCCGGACGCAGTATATGCGTGCACGAAAGATGCTTCAAAACATGATTGTCAAACGATTAAACGAATTGTAGATGAAAGAAGAACAAGATATATGGAAAGAAGTCATACGCTCAAAACTGATAGATTTTGAGGTCGATGTAGAGCCGGACAACTGGGAAAAGATAGAAGCACGGTTGGCAGAAGGCAAGGTCATTGCGTTCCGTCCTTTCCGGAGATTTTTACATCGGGCGATATATGGCAGTTCGCCGACCGTCCGCAATGTTGACGGAGAGAAATATGGCAGTTCGCCGACCGTCGTCAATGTTGACGGAGAGAAATATGGCATTTCGCCGACCGTCGTCAATGCTGACGGAGAGAAATATGGCATTTCGCCGACCGTCGTCAATGCTGACGGAGAGAAATATGGCAGTTCGCCGACCGTCGTCAATGTTGACGGACGATGGGGAATGTTCACCTCGGGCAGATATGTTTACATGGCAGCTGCAGCCATTGCTGCGCTTGTTATCGGCACACTCTTCTTCCTGCTGCCGGATGATAATTCCAAAGACCGTAAAGCTAAAGTCGAGACAAAGACAACAAAGCCGGAAACTCCCGAAACTCCTGTAACAGTTGAGACGCCTTCTGCTAATGAAGACGAGTTGAAAGACGCACAGGCTGTAGTCACAGACCAGGTAAGCTCTAAGAGCAGCGAATCTGTCAGCCCGACTGCTGCCGGCAAGTCATTACGGCAAGGTTCCGAAACGCCGGCTCTCTCACGCAGAATCGACAATAAATATAACAGGAAGATAGAAGTAAAGAACGCCATTGCTGTCAGCGTTCCATCGCCAAAGCCTGCAATTGAAGATATATTGGCAAGCATAAACAAACTTGACGAGATATTAAAAGACAAACCCGCTATCTCTCTAATGGAAGATATACGACTTGTCGCCGAATCCAAAGCCGCAGCTGTAGCTGTAGCTAAACCTCGCCGTTGGGGTATAGGAATGGGTGGTGGAGGATATGGAGTAAATTCATCATCACTCGGAGCGCTCAATTACGGAAACCTTCCTTTAGCTGACGGAAACGTTTTGGGTAATAACAATGAAGTGTTCCCTGTCAATTCTTATCATAACAGCTCATCCATACGTTCAAGAACAACAGAAATTGAAATGCCCTCAGGCGTAGCCGACCATAAGATGCCAATCTCGATAGGCTTAGGTTTCGGTTACTATTTAAGTGAACGTTGGACACTGCAAAGCGGACTTGTTTACACACTTTTACGCTCGAAGTGGGGAGACTCTGCTATCGACGCATCAATAACGAAAGATTGGAAGCAAAATCTCCATTTCATCGGTATTCCCGTGTCAGCCTCCTACAAGATTGGCGACTGGAAACGTATGCGGTTTTATGCATCGGCAGGCGGGATGTGCGAACTTAATATAGCAGGAGTGCTCGTCAGGACAGACCGACAGCCTGCTAATCCCAATTTTAACCTCACCGAACGCGATAACATCCGTATCAATCAGCCGCTATGGTCGTTTAACGGACGGCTTGGAGTAAGCTATCCGCTGTGGCGTTTCCTGAATGCTTATGCCGAAGCAGGCGCTTCGTATTATCCGGATTATACAAGTAATATCAAAACAATCAGGTCGGATAAACCTTTTTCTGTATCTATGCAGGCGGGGCTACGATTCGGCTTTTAGTATAAACAAAATTTCAATTAATTAATATTCAACTCAAAATGAAGAAATTATTTTTACTGTTCAATTCAATGCTTTTCAGCATTATCTGTTTGACTTCCTGCCTCGAAGGAAACAATGAGACCACAGGACAAGCCTTAGGCGTATTCAGCGCGTATGGAGGCAAGAATTTCAACCCTGTTTTTATCAGCAACGTAGGCAATGTTTACAGTCCTAACATGAGTTCTCTCATGGAGGACGAAAGATGCTATTTCATCACCTACAAATTCCAAAGCGATCTACCCGAAAACTCCGCCGCCATGGTTGCGGCAAACGGCTATGCTACCGTTACGATTCTGGATCGTCAGGAGCTTGACAGTTATCCCTTGATGTCGTATCGTTCGGATACATCTACGGTTCTGCTTGATGAAACGCCGTTGATTAGCGGATACGTGTCGGGTGGTATCTCTTACGTTCCCGGCTATCTGTTCTTGCAGCACAGCGTCAGACAAGCTTCCGACGCCCGTCTCGACTGGGAGATGTCGTACGATTATTCCACGACGCCCACAATAGAGTCGGGTATGCGCTACTATGATGTATTCCTTCGCGCTACTATCAAGGTTGAAGGAACAAAGTCGGCAGAGGACGTGTCCTACTTGAACGCTTATCATGTCGATAATTTTCTGACAAATGCTGCATACAACGAGAAAGCATATTTGGAAAATTCAGGCTCATACAACGCCAACTCTTCAAAATTCACTCTGCGCATCAACTATGTATCTGCAATCAACGATACACAGATTACGTGGACAAGATCTTCCGTAGATTTAAATATCTATACCTTCATCTTGTCTTCCGAAGGAAGTTATTTAAGCAAATAGCTTTCAGCTTCGATGTTCCATAGCCCGTTGTGCGCTTCGCAAAGTCTGTGAAGTTCAGCAAATAAAGGTTCAGTCTGTCCTTTGACGCCAAACTCTGATATTGGCGTCAAAGGCAGTTCTATATGTGTATATATGAGTTTCTTGCCTCCCGGTATGCTCGGCAGATTCATCGTTGTGTCGATAACTGCGTTCAGGCCGCCTATATGCGTGATTAATCCTGCCGGATCTAATCCGCGATTCATCATGTCAAGCGCTTCACGCATGTCGTCGGTATTACCGCCGCTTGTCCCTACTATGTGCGTTCTGGCATAATGCACGTTATAAAAGTTGAAAGCCGCTTTGAAATCGGTCTTTGCCGGGCCTGCGAAGAAGTTCAGACAGCCGTCGATGGCCAGAATAGCGTCGGCCTGCTCGATAATAGGCGCTACAGGTGCGAAAACGAATACATCGTCATAACCTTTGCCGGCGCTCAAGGCATTAAGCTCGGCAACAGGATTGTCGGTTTTGCCTGTGTTGACATATTTCAACTCAATGCCGTTCTTAGCTGCTTCCGCAGGACTGTACAGCGACTCCGCACGGTCTAACCTCGCCTGGTCTATGTCGGTTACAATTATCAATCGCGGCTTGCGGTCGGTGCGGTGAATGGCATAGTTGATAGCAGCCAGACCCATCGGTCCAACGCCTGCCAGAATAGCCATGTTGCCGCCGTTTTTTATCTCCGGTTGATGGATATATGAGCCTTGAACCGTATGATAATTGGCGTGCATAGCTCCGATAACGCAAGATAATGGTTCGGCAAGCGACGAGGGATAGAAACCTTTGCCGGCGTAATGAAGCAGGCAATCCTGTTCCATCACCTCGCGAGGCAAAATCACATAAGTAGCGTCTCCGCCAACGTATTTGTAGGAATAACCCGGAGCGCTGAGTACGCCAAGCGGGCCTTGCTCATAATTTAATGCAGGCTGAATGGAGAATTTGTCTCCTGCCTTGAATTTATCCTGCCAATAGCGACCTGTATCTACAAGCTCGCCTGCAAACTCGTGCCCGATAATAACCGGATTTTGCGCCACGTCGCGAGGTACGCGCTTATGAATATCGGCCTCGTGCGTCGCCTTGTACGACGACATGCAAATGCTGTCGCATACTACTTTTGCGAGTATCTCGTCTTCTTTTATGGCCGGCAACTCGAACTCCTCCATACGGAGGTCGTTTTTTCCATATAATCTTACTGCTTTAGTTTTCATACGTTTGAATTTTGAATATTGTATTATCTTTTAATAACGCTTCGATTGAGGGCAACAGATAATCTGCGCCTGCATCCGTGAGTACTGAATCGGGCAGGGGACCGGTGTTGACTGCAACAGTAAATAATCCTGCCGCCTTAGCCGCCTGTACGCCTAATGGCGCATTCTCTACGACTATGGCCTCGAATGTCTGCAGACCGCCTTTGGCAAGCGCTGTCAGATATGGTTCAGGATGAGGTTTACCGTTCTTTACGTCAAACGATGTAACCATCATTTCGCGAGTGAAAACTCCCGGGAAATCGCTGTTCAGATTGTCTAACAACGATGGCTGACCGGAGCCGGTAACAAGCATCGCCAACAATCCGCTGTCAACGACTTGACGTAGCAACTCCCGACTGCCTGCCATCGGCTTGACAGGCGGACAAGCATTGAATAACTGTATTTTCTCCGCATATATTTTCAACCTATCTTCCGGAGAGATTTCTATGCCTTCCCTTGCCGAGAGGATGTTTATCGTATCGTCGCCCGTGCGTCCTTCGTGCAAGTATGCTTCTTCGCGGGTAGCGTGGAAGCCGTATTTACTTGTAACCTGCACCCACGCCGTAGCATGGTTTGGCATTGAATCATACAGCACCCCGTCCATGTCGAAAAGCGCCGCGCGAAGCGATAGTTTCTTCTGATGAGTAGCTGCCAGATAGCGTTCTATTGCCGTTTTTATATCATTCATGCAATTCTTGATTTCAGTTTGTTTATATATTCTTGAGCCGCCGATACGTCTTCAACCGCCGGACTCCATGACGCAAATTCATCGGGTGCAAGCGGAGTAAACGGCCCTGTTTTTATCTCATAAACGACGCTGCCCGTTTCAAGTATTATCAGCGTATGCCATACTTCCGGCGCTATCTCTCCTCCGTAAACTCCCGATAACGGGTCGAGCACGACCTGCTCGGTAATATTTCCTTCATCATCAAACAGAAATAGCGCCGCTTTGCCTCTTAACAGCAGAAATATCTCCGTCTTGCCCGCATTAATATGCCTGTGAGGACGCAGATACGACCCCGGCTCAATAGCGTTGATAAGGCGGTTAATCGGGTCGTCAAGCCTGTCGTGAAAGTTGTGATTCATTCTGAGGCGTGGCGATGACTTGGCTTTTGCGGTCGTCAGGTCGAGTATTTTTTTGTCTATCAGTTTCATAATATTTATGGTTTATATTTCGATTTCGTAAGAATTTCCTGTGCGTTAGTCGTTTTAAGCATTTCCTCGCAAGTTACGCCTGTCTGTTTGATAAAGCGTTCGACGATGCGGAAACCTATGAATTGTCCGATATAACCCGGCGCCTCAGTCGAGATAAATGTCGCCGGCGAAGGCGTCAAATATTTTGAAGTCGTTGCAATATCGGGCGTGTACAGATGTTTGCGTTCAATGATGGTAGTCCACAGCGCCTGCTCGTATTCGATACACCAGCGATATTCTGCGTCGGTCATTGAGGTAAGTCTCTGAAAGGTATAATGCTCTCCGATTTTGGTCAATGTATTGAGGATTTGACCTTCGTAAACCATACGTTCGAGCAATACATTGTTCTGACCGTGAAACGGAAACTCCGAGCGAAGCCAGGCGGCCATGCAGTCTTGAGCAATATAAGCCGACGACATCCTGCGACGCTGATAATCATAAAAATAATCCGCATAAAGAGGATAATCTGAGCCAAGATATTTGTCTATCGAGCATGAAAGCAGACTGTCGGCTACGATGATGTTCTGCTGCAATCCCGACACGTGAAAGTAGAACGCCGGCAACTGTATGGCGGCTATCATCGTCTGCATCCGCTTGAACCCGAAAGATAACTCTTCGGCAACTCGCCGCGTCGCGACCGAATCTGCGGAATAGCGCGAAAGTGCATCCCTGTAAAGCGATTTGAGAGCAGGCTCCGAGAAATAGTTTATCAGGCGTTCATACTTGTCAGGCGATGTATCCGAACGAAACAAGGCATTGTTCAGGGCTTCAAACATCTGCGGATATTTTTGTTCAATAGCTTGCAAACGCAGTGTGTCGTCCGTTTCTATCCATTGATACAGCGTCGAGTCGAAGCGATTGATGCTGATAAGGTCGGCTTCATTCGATTCGGCAAACGAACAATAACGACACCCGCTGAAAGCCGGTATCACGCAAAGAAGCAAATACCCGAAGAGCCTGCACATCATCTGTTAATCGACGAAGGACAGAAAGATTTGCGTCGTCTTATAGTCGCAGATGCACTTTTTGACGTCAAGGGGGAAAGCTTGCAATTCGGCGGCGCCCGGTTGAGCATTGTCCTGAGGTTTCCTCACATTGGGGTTACGCAACGGACTCGACATGCCGATATATATTTGTAAAGGCATCATGGTGCTGTCGTCGGGCGCGATATTGCCATTGCCGGTACAAATAAGTCTGTTAAGTTTCTTGTTGTACCTCAACTCAAGCTCGATAATCTTGTTGTTGTGGCAGTCGAGGCTTTCGAGGTTTTTAAACTCCTCAATGCCGGTGAGTGAGGCAATCTCAAGGTTTTGGCAAGAGATAGCGGTAATCGCGTCGGCTTCGGTTCTCGACAAGTTACCGTCCTTGTCGGCGTCGAAATTCTCCAGCAGATAAGCCTTGAAATCAGCATCCGGTATCTCTATGACCGCGCTTTGGTTATCAGTTACTGCGCTTTGGTTATCCGACTCGGCGCTTTTGTTAGCGCCCTTACCTGTACAATCCGTCAGTATCAAAAAAGTTGATACACATAAACTTAAAGATAAAATAATTTTCTTCATACTTCAAATAATGTTTAAATTTCGGCGACAAAGGTACGATTTTTTTTTTACAACGAACACTAAAGTAGCGCAAGCGCATCTGCCTAAGTCCGAATCCTCAAAGTCGCTATTGAATTTCTATCTACTGTCTTCCTCCATTGGAGGGCAGGATGGCTATCAAACAAAAATTCCGACAAATCATGCGTTATCAAAAAATAATCGCTATCTTTGCATCAAATTTATAGACGGAAGATGAAGAATTGTAAGATATATAAGGCTTTTGTTGGGTGGATGCTTGCGGGCGTCTTCATATTGCCGTATGTCGCCAAGTCTGTTCATGGTATCGAAAGTGATCCGCATCATGCTACCGCCGACTGCCGGCATCATAATGGTCATCATCACCATAATCATCCGTGCGACGACTGTACTTGCTGCAAAATCTGTCAGTTCACCGTATTCCTGTACACTAAGACTAAGGTTGTAGCCCCTCATCCCGTTGTGAGGGAACTGAATGTCCGTATTATCACAGATTATAAGGAAGAAATTTATATACCGTTCTATACAACGAACCTGCTACGAGCGCCCCCTACTATGCTTGTCGATTAACAGTTGCCGATAGACAGGCGGTATTAACGCTTATCTGTTGACAACGACCGGACGGTTTCAGGCCGTCATCTGCTTGTGATCTGTCGCACATCCGTCATTGTGCGAAGCACAGAGCAATTCTGTAATTATTTATTCCGTAATACAAACAAACAAAACATGCATAACAGAATATATCCGGTTATGGTCATGTTTGTATCCGTATTGACGGGAAATGCTCAGCAGGAAAGTGATTCTGTCAGGACAATTGTCCTGGACAGCGTTACGGTAACCGCCAAGTCTTACAGGACGAGGGTCAGCCGCAGTTCGACGCTTGCGGTTGAGGTCGCCGACGAAGATTTCCTTAACAAGCATTTCACCGGCAATCTGATGCAGACACTTGAATATCTGCCGGGAGTTCGGTCGATGGACATAGGGTCGGGCTTTTCCAAACCTGTGATTCGGGGGATGGGATTCAACCGTGTGTCGGTGGTCGAGAACGGCGTCAAACAGGAAGGACAGCAGTGGGGCAGCGATCATGGTCTCGAAATTGACGCTTTCAATATTGAGCGCGTCGCTGTGAGAAAAGGCCCGTCGTCGCTGCTCTATGGGAGCGACGCTATGGGCGGCGTAATCGAGATCAGTCATTCGCCTGCGCCTGCCGGGAACGGTCTGCACAGCGAAGTATCCCTGCTGACCAAGTCGGCTAACGGCGCTGTGGAAGGCTCGGTGATGCTGGGTTTCAAGCACGACGCCCTTTACGTCAAGCTGCGATACTCGGAAAAGCATTTCGCCGACTATCGTGTTCCGACCGACACTGTAGTTTATCTCACTCAACAGATACCCGTCTCCCGGCGTCGGTTGATGAATACTGCCGGTGTGGAGCGCGACGTCAATCTCTACGGCGAGTTGCACGAAGGTCGCTATCTGTCAAACTATGCCTTGAGCAATACGCATCAGAAGACGGGTTTCTTCCCCGGCGCGCATGGCATTCCCGACGTTTCGCGCGTCGGGGACGATGGCGACAGTCGCAATATCGACCTGCCGTTCAGTCTGGTGAATCACTTCAAAGCTACCTCCCGTCAGCAGTATTCATGGGATAACATCGCCGGCACGGCAGATATCGGATTTCAGAACAACCATCGTGAAGAATGGAGTCGGTTCCATACGCATTACGGCCGGCAACTTCCGCCCGCGACCGAGCCTGACAAGGAACTGCAGTTTACGCTCAATACCGTCAGCGCTTCAGCCCGACTGCGTTCGCTGCTTGATGGCGACTTTGAGCACACTCTCGGCTGCGATTTTCTGTATCAGCAAAACCGTATCGGCGGATATTCCTTCCTGTTGCCGGAGTACGACCGCCTGACGGCAGGATTGTTTGCGTTGAGCGAGTGGCGACTGTCCGAGCAGCTGTTGATAAGCGGAGGCATCCGCTATGATTACGGAAGAATAAATATTTCGGCTTATGATGATCCGTATCTTAATCAGTATCTGCAAGAGATGGGCTACGGTGAAGCTCCGACCGGACAATACAGCCGGAGGAGTTATCCCGTTGACCGCGAGTTCGGCGACTTCTCCGGCTCTGCAGGTTTAGTTTGGATACCTGCCCCGCATCATTCGTTCAAAGCCAGTATCGGCAGCAGTTTCCGTTTGCCGGGGGCTAACGAACTTGCCGCTAACGGAGTTCATCACGGCACATTCCGCCACGAACAGGGCACGACCACTCTTTCATCCGAAAGAGGTTGGCAGATTGACGGGTCATACATCTTCGACAATGAAGACGTATCACTGTCTGCCACATCATTCTTCCTGAGCTATGACAACTACATCTACCTGCAGCCTACCGGCGAATGGTCCGTCTTGCCGCATGCCGGACAAATATATCGCTACAGCGGCGCCGAGGCAGTCTTTGCCGGCGCCGAAGTTTCGCTGGATGTGCGCATGCTGAAGGTTCTGAAATATTCAATTACCGGCGAGTATGTTTACACCCGCAACCTGAGCGAGCGCACGCCTTTGAGCTTCTCTCCTCCGGCTTCGGTGCGCAATACTCTCACGGTGAATATCAGGAACATCCGGCTGTATGCCGAGATGCACGACATAGCCGCTCAAAACAGGGTAGCAAAGAACGAAAGCCGCACCGGCAGCGCCGAGCTGTTTAATATCGGCGGAAGCATCGAAGTTCCGTTCTGCGGCAGATACGTAGAGCTGTCGATGTCGCTGCGCAACCTGTTTGACACAAAATACTTTAATCACCTCAGCTTCTACCGGAAAGTCGAAATACCCGAACCCGGACGGAATCTGATGGTCAAATTCACCTTTAAATAATTGAACATTATGCAAGCATTTAAATATTTATTCGTCATATTGACATTGAGTTTATCCCCCTCATGCGGGGAAGAGAGCGACACCGTGCCGCCGGTCATCAACCTTGTAGAACCGGAAAATGAAGACCTGCTTCATATCGGCGGAGACGTTCATTTCGAGATGGAGCTGTCCGACAATGAAGGATTGAAATCCTACAAAGTCGAGATCCATAACAACTTCGACGGTCACGGTCACGAGACGGCCGTCCGTTCGACCGACGGGGACGCGGTTACCGTGCCGTTCGCCTTCAACAAGTCGTGGGATGTATCAGGCCAAAAGAACGCCTCCATCCATCATCACGAAATAATTATCCCCGCAGACGCCACTCCCGGCCATTATCATTTCATGGTATATTGTACCGATGAGGCCGGCAACGAATCGCACGCAGTATGCGAAGTCGAGCTAAGCCACGAGGCCGGCGAAGAACATGATGACTGAGCAGTACGTCATGATTGACGACGGTCGGCTGACTGCCGATTTTGTTCCGACGCCCGAATATTTTGTTCCGACGCCCGAATAATTTGCTCCGACGCCCGACGATTTTGCTCCGTCGCCCGTTTATTTTGCTCCGTCGCCCGACGATTTTGTTCCGTCACCCGCCGGATTTGTTCCGTCACCCGTCGGAGCAAATTCGGCAGGCGACGGATTTGTTCCGTCATCATAATTATATACTCCGACATCATAATTAAATACTCCGACATCATAATTAAATACTCCGTCATCAACCTTAAATACGGCTCTGCAGCCCTTCCTGAAATTAATAATGACGGTCTTAGAATTATTTAACAACGAATATTCCTCTACTTTGGATAATAATCCCTACATTTGCAGCCTGAAATCAATAATAATTTTTATAAACAATATCTTATGAACGAGACAGTAGATATCCGAGAATTGAATGAAAGGATAGAAAGTAAAAGCGCATTTGCGAACATGATCGTGACCGGAATGGGTCAGATGATAGTAGGACAGAAACATCTGATAGAATCCCTCCTGATAGGATTGCTGTCGGACGGACATATCCTGCTCGAAGGAGTGCCCGGACTCGCCAAAACCCTGGCGATAAAGACGCTCGCTTCACTGATAGACGCCAAGTACAGCCGCATACAGTTTACACCCGACTTGCTGCCGGCCGACGTCATCGGTACAATGATTTACAGTCAGAAGAACGAAGAATTCAGCGTCAAGCAAGGACCTATCTTCGCCAACTTCATCCTCGCGGACGAAATCAACCGCGCCCCCGCCAAGGTACAGAGCGCCCTGCTCGAAGCCATGCAGGAACGCCAGGTAACCATAGGCGAGACGACCTACAAGCTGCCGGAGCCATTCCTCGTGATGGCTACCCAGAACCCTATCGAGCAGGAAGGCACCTATCCGCTGCCCGAAGCGCAGATAGACCGCTTCATGCTCAAGGTAGTAATCAACTATCCCAAAAAGGAAGAAGAAAAACTCGTTATCCGGCAGAACATCAGCGGCGCAAAGGTCGAAATCAAGCCCGTACTGAAGGTAGATGAAGTATTGGAAGCACGCAAGATTGTACGTGAAGTATATCTCGATGAAAAGATTGAAAAATACATCATCGACATAGTATTTGCCACCCGCTTCCCCGTCGAATACGGGCTTAAAGACCTCACAAACATGATCGCCTTCGCCGCATCGCCCCGCGCCTCCATCAACCTCGCGCTGGCAGCCCGCGCCTACGCATTCGTCAAACGTCGCGGCTACGTCATCCCCGAAGACGTGCGCACGGTATGCCACGACGTCATGCGCCACCGCATCGGCCTGAGCTACGAAGCCGAAGCCAACAATCTCACATCGGAAGAAATAATCAGCGAGATACTCAACAAAGTCGAAGTACCTTGATTCTATGGAAACGAACGAACTTCTCAAGAAAGTAAGGAAGATTGAAATCAAGACGCGAGGACTGTCGCGCAACATCTTTGCAGGCGAGTATCACTCGGCCTTCAAAGGTCGCGGCATGGCCTTCAGCGAGGTGCGCGAATATCAGTTCGGCGACGACATACGCGACATCGACTGGAATGTAACCGCCCGCTATGCCCGTCCATACGTGAAAGTCTATGAAGAAGAACGCGAACTGACCGTAATGCTGCTTATCGACGTATCGGGAAGCAAGAACTTCGGCACTGCAAACATGATGAAAAACGAGATGACGACCGAGATAGCCGCAACTCTGGCGTTCTCGACCATCCAGAACAACGACAAGATAGGCGTCATCTTTTTTTCGGACAGGGTAGAGAAGTTTATACCCCCGCAGAAAGGCCGTAAACACATCCTCTACATCATCCGCGAACTGCTCAACTTCCAGCCCGAAAACAACAGAACCGACATCTCCCAGGCTTTGAAGTACCTCACCAACGCCATCAAAAAGCGCTGTACAACCTTCCTTATCTCCGACTTTATCGACAGAGGAAACTATTCCGACGCGCTGACTATCGCTAATCGCAAGCACGACGTAGTAGCCATTCAGGTTTATGACCGTCGCGAAACCGAACTTCCACCCGTCGGACTGATAAAGATGCGCGACGCAGAGACCGGACGCGAACGCTGGATCGACAGCTCTTCCTCCGGCACGAGACGTACTTACGGCGCGTGGTGGTTACGCCGTCAGGACGAGATGTCGCAGGCATTCAACAAGTGCCGCGTCGATTCGATATCCATTCGTACCGAAGACGATTATGTCAAATCACTGCTCGCATTGTTTCATAAACGAAATTAAGAAAAGATGATTGTCAGAAACAACATATTACTGCTTGTGATACTGCTTGCCGCCGCGCCCGTCGGCGCCCAGACGCTTGTGGACGTGAAGATCGAAGTCGCCGACATTATGATTGGCGAACAGACCGTAATACATCTCAGCGTTACGACCGACCGCGACCGGCAAGTGCTTGTCCCCCTGCCGCCGCCCGGCAAGCTGCTGACCGAAGGCGTCGAAGTATTGCAGATTACGCCGCCCGATACGGTCGATATAAAGAACAATCGCGTCGCTATCAACCGCGACCTGCTGATAACTTCCTTCGACTCGGCTCTGTATCTGTTGCCGCCGTTTATCGCTATCGACGGTCGCGATACAGTCCGCTCCGGACAGGTAGCGCTGAAGGTTACGCCTCCCGACGTCAACCTCGACAAGCCGGAAGAATACTACGATATTAAAACGGTATGGAAGCCGCCGTTCGTGTTTGCCGACTACTATCCGCTGATTTTCGGCATACTCTTTGCACTGCTCCTCGCCGCCGCAGCATACTATTACTGCACGCACCGGCGTCGCCGTCCCGCACGTTCCGAAGGAGGCAAACGCATATCGCTGCTGCCGCCGCACGAACAGGCTATCAAGGAACTGAACGAGATACGCGAACGCAAACTCTGGCAACAAAGCCGCTTCAAAGATTACTACACCGAGATAACCGACACTCTGCGACGTTATATGACGGCGCGTTACGGATTTGAAGCCATGGAGATGACTTCGGCCGAAATACTCGACCTTGTGGAAGAGACCGAAAAGGGTAACAAGGATGTACTGCACGTCCTGAAGCAGATACTGCAACTGTCGGACTTCGTGAAGTTCGCAAAACTGCATCCGCTGCCCGACGAGAACGACCTCAGTATGCGCAATGCAAATACTTTTGTGGACAGCACCAAGAAAATAGCCGCAGCAGCTCCGGCTGCAAATGCGGCAGAAGGCCCGGCTTCTTCGGACAAGCTTTCTTCGGATGAGGATTCATCGGCTTCTTCGGATAAGTCCTCACAACATCATACTAACACAGAAATAAACGAAACGCTATGATATTTGCAAATCCTCATTATTTATATTTATTATTGCTGCTGATACCCTTGGCGGCATGGTACGTCTGGAAGCTGAGGAAGAAGCAGGCCTCGCTGCAAGTATCAGGCTTGCAAGCCTTCGACAACATCCCCGGAACGAGCGCTCTGAAAGTCTATCTGCGACATCTGCCGGCCTTGCTGCGTTTGGCTGCCGTAGCTCTGCTTATCGTCATCCTTGCACGTCCGCAATCGACCAACAGCCTCGAAAACCGCAGTACCGAAGGTATTGACATCATGCTTGTGATGGACATTTCGGGCAGTATGCTCACCGAAGACCTCAAGCCCAACCGCCTGGAAGCATCCAAGAACGTCGCCGCCTCGTTTATCAACGGACGACCGGACGACAATATCGGTCTCGTACTGTTTTCGGGAGAGAGTTTCACCCAGTGCCCCCTCACTACCGACCATGCCGTACTGCTCAATCTGTTTAAGGATATAAAGAGCGGCATGATTGAAGACGGAACGGCAATAGGATTAGGCTTGGCTAACGGCGTCAGCCGTATCAAGGACAGCAAAGCCCGGTCGCGCGTCATCATCCTGCTCACCGACGGCTCTAACAACCGTACCGAGATAGCTCCCGTAACGGCCGCCGAGATAGCAAGCACTTTCGGAGTCCGCGTCTATACTATCGGCGTAGGCACTCGTGGCGAAGCGCCTTATCCCATCCGGACGCCCTACGGAGTGAAGTACCAGAACGTGAAAGCCGATATCGACGAGCCTGCACTTCAACAGATAGCTTCGCTTACAGGCGGACAGTACTTTCGCGCTACCGACAACAACAGTCTTAAAGCCATCTACGAAGAAATAGACAAGATGGAAAAGACCAAAATAAGCGTGCAGCAATACAGCAAGAAACAGGAAGAATACAAACTATTGGCTCTGTTGGTCTTCGCTGTTCTGCTCGTCGAACTGCTTCTTAGAAATACATTAGTGAGAAATATCCCGTAAACCAAAATCAGTCATTATGTTTAGATTTGCACATTCCGAATTTTTATATTTGCTGTTTATACTGCCCGCTCTGCTGCTTTTCCACTACTATACGGTCAAAGCGCGTAAACGGGCTATACGCCGCTATGGAGCGCCCGAACTGATATACTCGCTGATGCCCGAAAGGTCGGGTAAACGCAGGCTGCTGAAGTTTTCCATCGTCTTTGCCGCTCTTACGGTGATGGTTTTCGTTATCGCCGGCCCGCAGTTCGGCTCGAAGCTCGAAAGCGTTAAACGACAGGGCATCGAAGTGATGGTGTGCCTCGACGTATCCAACTCCATGCTCGCGGAGGACATCAAACCTAACCGCCTCGAAAAAGCTAAACAGATGCTCTCGCGCCTCTGCGACGACCTTAATAACGACAAGATGGGGCTGATAGTCTTTGCCGGCGACGCATTCACGCAGTTGCCCATCACCTCCGATTATATCTCTGCCAAAATGTTCCTTACCTCAATCAATCCGGCTATGGTCTCGACGCAGGGAACAGCCATCGGCGCGGCTATCAATCTGGCAATGCGCTCGTTCACCCCCGATGAAGAGACGAGCAAGACTATAGTGTTGATTACCGACGGCGAGAACCATGAGGACGACGCCGTCAAAGCTGCCACCGAAGCTGCCGAGAAAGGCGTCAAAGTAAATATTGTCGGTATAGGTCTGCCCGAAGGCAAGCCCATACCCACAGGCAATGGCGACTATTTCAAGGACAACGCAGGCAATGTAGTCATTACGCAGCTCAACGAGACTATGTGTCAAGATATAGCACAGGCCGGTCAGGGGTTATATGTTCGCGCCGACAATACTAACTCGGCGCTCAAGGCCTTGCAGGGCGAGATAAGCAAGATGTCGAAATCCGAAATCGAGAGTAAGGTCTATTCCGAGTACGACGAGCAGTTCCCGACGCTGGCTTGGATAACTCTGGCGCTGCTTATCATAGAGTTCCTTGTTCTGGAGCGCAAGAACCGACTGTTCCGTAATGTTAAACTGTTTTCATAATTAGTAAATGCAATGAAGAAATTATTAACAGTGATTTGTTTGTGTATCGCAACGACAGCTTTTGCGACGATGGCTTTTGCTCAAAAAGCCGAGCGTAAAAACGTACGTACAGGTAACAAACTGTATGAGAAAGAAAAATACACTGAATCCGAAATATCCTATCGCAAGAGCATAGACGTCAATCCGCGCTCGGTCGAAGGTATCTATAACCTCGGCGACGCCCTCTATAAGCAGGAGAAATTCCCCGAATCGGCAGAGCAGTATCAACTTGTAGCCGGACAAACCGAGCGTCTGCTTAACGAAGACCCCGAAAACGCCGCCCGTGTCTCCCAAGTCTTTCATAACATGGGCAATGTAGGCATGAAAGCTAAAGAGTATCAAAAAAGCATCGAAGCCTACAAGCAGTCGCTACGTCTTAATCCTGCCGACGATGAGACGCGCTATAACCTCGCATTGGCGCAGAAACTCCTGCAACAGCAACAACAAGATCAGCAAGATCAGAATCAAGACCAGGACCAGGATAAGAAAGACGAAGAAAAAGACCAGGATCAGGAACAAAAGCAAGACAAGCAGCAGGACAAGCAAGACCAGCAAAAGGATCAGGAGCAGAAAGAGCAAAAAACTCAGGAGCAGCAACAGCAAAACGAACAGATAAGCCGCGACAACGCCCAGCAGATACTCGACGCTTTCCTGCAAGACGAGAAAGATACTCAGGAAAAGGTCAAGAAAGTGCAGATGCAGCAACAGCAAAGCCGCAAAAAAGATAAACAATGGTAAAAATTCAATTTATATGATATGGCAACCAAGAAGTTAGTTTATTTATTAATTGGGGTTACGATGATGCTTGCCGGCAGTAGCGGCAGCGCCTTCGCCCAAAGTATTCCTTTCGTAGGATCTGCTCCCAAAGCGGTCATCGCAGGGCAGCAGTTCCAATTGCAATACACCTTCAATAACCAGAAAGGGACGGATTTCAGGATAGACCCTTCTATCATCGAAAATTTCAATGCTCTGGCGGGACCGAATGCAATGATAGGCTCTTCAACACAAATCGTCAACGGTAAAAGCTCATCCATCGAATATATTACCTATACCTACGTTTTTTCTGCTAAAAAAGAGGGCGAATTTAATATCCCGCCCGCTTCGATAAAGATGGGTAACTCGGAATACAAGTCGAATGCCCTGACGATAAAAGTACTGCCGCCTGATAAAACGCCACAGCAGGGTGGGGGAGCAGCTCCACAGCAGCAAGCCGGAACTGCGGCTGTCGGTGGGGAGGATATATTTATGCGCATGATAGTGTCAAACCGTAACGTGTATGAGCAGGAAGGCTTCCTCGTTACATTCAAACTATATACCTTATTAGGTATTCAATCTTTTACTCCGAAATTTCCCGAATTTGAGGGTTTCCTCGCTCAGGACGTCGAACGCAAGGAGGAAGCGGTGCAGTGGGAACTCGAAAACTATAACGGTCGCAACTATCAGGTGGCTGCCGTCAAACAGACCGTGCTTTATCCGCAGCGTTCGGGTCAGATAAAAATAGGCGGCGCCAAGGCAGACGCTATAGTCCAAATACGCAATCAGGCTCGCGCCCGCAATTTCTTCGGCGACTTCTTCGACCAGTATCAGAGCGTAGCTAAAGAACTCACGACCTCGCCTGTAACAATCGACGTCAAACCGCTTCCGCCGGGCAAACCGGCCTCGTTCTCAGGCGCTGTAGGCTCATTCACCATGACTTCCGCAATCAACAAGACCTCTCTGAAAGCCAACGAAGCTATCACCGTCAAGCTGACTATAAAGGGTAACGGCAATATCAAACTGCTCAAGACGCCTGAAATAAAGTTTCCGAACGATTTCGAGCCTTATGACCCTAAAGTCGATAATAATATCAAAACGTCGGCAACGGGCGCCAGCGGTACCAAAACCATCGAATATATGGCTATTCCGCGCTATGCAGGCGATTTCGAGATACCTGCCGTCGAAGTCTCATTCTTAGATACCAAATCGGGAACGTATAAGACCATTACTTCCGATCAATATTCGCTGCACGTCGAGAAAAGCGAGGGTGGGGGAGAAGCGCCCGTCGTTTCCAACTACACTAATCGTCAGAGCGTCCAGTCCCTCGGTAAGGATATTCACTATATCAAGACCGGTACGGTGCATTTCAAGGTCAATAAGGACATCTTCTTCGGCTCTCTTTTCTATGTTATGGTCTATCTGATGATTGCTATCCTGTTCGCCGTCTTCTTTATCATCTATCGCAAGCAGGTGAAGGAAAACGCCAACATAGCGCTCGTTCGTACCCGCAAGGCCAACAAAACGGCTGTCCGTCGCCTGCGTCAGGCCGGGCGACTGCTGAAAGAATCGAAGTCGGAGGCTTTCTACGAAGAAGTGCTGCGTGCGCTCTGGGGATACCTCAGCGACAAACTAAACATACCGCCTTCGTCTCTGACAAAGGATAATGTGGCTGTCGAACTGACTAAGTACGGCGTCTCTGACGAACTGTCGGCCGAATTTCTCGAAATCATCAATACATGCGAATTTGCTCGTTATGCACCCAGCGGAGTATCGGGCGGAATGGACAAATTGTTCGATGAAACCGTTAACGCTATAGGTAATATGGAAAATAAACTTTGACTATTATGATACGGAAATTATTATTTTTGATAACAATCTGCCTGTCCGTTTGTGCGGCGACGGCTCAGGATGCCGACGTCAAGGAAGCCGAAGCGGCTTACTCCGTCGAACAGTATGACAAGGCTATCGACCTCTACGAATCACTTATCCGCTCGTATGGCGATTCCTACGAACTGTTCTACAATCTGGGTAACGCCTACTATAAGAAAGGACGGATTGCCGAAGCTATCCTCAACTACGAACGCGCGTTGCTTATCAATCCGGGCGATGGCGATACGCGCCACAACCTCGAAATGGCGAAGGAACAGACGGTTGATAAAATCGAACCTCTACAGGAGTTTTTCCTCACGGAATGGTTTCGCAGCGTGCAAAACCTTGTAAGCGTCGATACGTGGGCTACAACAGGTATAGTTTGCTTTATGTTGCTGATAGCCTGCCTTGCCCTTTTCTTCTTTTCTAAGTGGATGTACCTCAAGAAGACGGCTTTCTATCTTGGAACGGTCATGATAGTGATAGTTGTCTTTGTCAATATCTTTGCCTGCAACCAGCGCAGGGAACTGCTTGAACGCAAGGGCGCTATCGTCTTTTCGGCGACCGTTACCGTCAAAAGTTCGCCCGACAATAGCGGCAATGACCTTTTCGTCCTCCACGAAGGCACAAAGGTTTTCATCCGTAACTCGGTGGGCGAATGGTTCGAGATAGTCCGCGAAGACGGCGATGTAGGCTGGATTAATAAAAAAGACATAACTATAATCTAACTCTGTATGTTGGATTCTTTGGTTGCTTTAGAGCGCGACGCCTTCCTTTGGCTGAACGGTTTTCATACGCCATTTATGGATGAATTTATGTGGCTGTTTTCGGGCAAGATAGCCTGGTTGCCGCTTGCTGCCGTCTTTATTGGCGCTCTGATATACAAGAACCGCAGTCAGTGGCGCGAGATAGTCCTGCTGATGCTTGCTATCGCGCTGGCTGCAACCCTTTGCGACCAGTTTGCTTCTTCGCTCTGCAAGCCGCTCTTCACCCGCTTCCGTCCGACTCACCATCCGGATGTGATGAACGATGTTATCACTGTTTTCGGTTATCGCGGCGGCCGTTACGGTTTCATTTCGAGCCATGCCGCCAATGCTTTTGGCTTCGTAACGCTCACCTCGCTGATTTTCCGCTATCGTGCATATACTTTGTGGATGTTTGTTTGGGCTTCAATCACTGCTTACAGCCGCATTTATCTGGGTGTACACTTTATCACCGACATTATCCCCGGCATCCTCGCAGGTTTACTTTTCGGTTACCTCGTCTATCGCCTTTACATCATCGTTAGCCGTAAATTTTCCCAACCGAGTTCCCATCAATTTCTCCATTCCCGCCTCAACTACGTCCTGTATGCACTCCTGGCAACAGTCATAGTAATCGCAGTAATTTCAATAACTCTATCCACCACTTAACCGTAGCTGCAATTATCAAATCCCTTAAATCTGCGTCATCTGCGTGCCCTTGATAGACATCCCCTAATTAGTTATTTCTCCCAATAATCAACAATTGAAATCGCTTTTGTTTTTCCTTTCACCATCTCCCCGAATTGTTTATGAGCCGGATGCGCTCCGTAAGCGCTCATATCCTTTTCCGACTCGAAACTCAGAACAAAGCAATGTGAATATTCCTTTTTAGGATTGAGTTCCGTTCCCCACTCAAAATCTTTTATTTCTTTGATTTGAGAAGGTAAGTTGACGAAAGCCGTTTCTATGTCCTTTATTTCTCCGGAAGGCAAATCGTCGTTAAAACTAAAAAGAACAATATGCCGCAGCATCGTTTGATCTTTTTGTGTAGATTCTTTATTGCACGAGATTAAGCAAGCTACGGCAACAACTAAAATAAAATAACTCTTTTTCATATATCTATAATTAATTCGTTTCATATCAATTTATCTGCGTCATTTAGCAATGGCAGAACAAGGGCAAGCCCTACGATGTCTTCCATTCCTTTATTGTGCGTATTGTCCAGTCGAAGGTCGCTCCTATCTTGATGATTTTGCGACTGCCGGCGGCGTATTTGCCGGCATAGTTGCGGTCGTCGATTTGCTGTAAGGCGTCATCTACGGTGGCGCTTTCGGCTAATTTAAACTCGAAGATAAGGATTGCGTCCGGCACTTCAACTACCATATCGGCGCTGCCTGCCGAAGAATGGTCTTCGATTTTGACGTGCTGACCTAACATTTCAAAAGTTAGATAGAATATCGTCTGAACATCATCCTCAGTCTTGTTTTTCAAATCAAAAGTAACACTTGCAAATAAAGCCTGCAAGCGACGCATGAAACTGTCCACATCGGCGGCATATAATTCTTCAATGAAGGCGTCGGCGTCAAACTCGGACAGACTGTATTTGGGTACATAAACAGTCATCAACTCACTAAGAAAACCATATTTGACTTCCTCATTAGGATAGCCAAGTACGTAAGTATCTGTCAGATTTTTGTAATTCTTAATTGTAAGATAACCGGCTTGATACAGTATCGGAGTGGGATTTTTCTGCTCTACTCGATAGTCGCAAATATCTTTGGCGGAAATTCTCTCACTGTCCTCTCCAAACGTGCGAATATCTAACCGTGCATGCTTAATCATTTTAACGAGGAAAGTGGGTGTGCCGGTCTCAAACCAGTAATAACCGAATTTGCGTTTCTGCAAGGTGTTAAGTACACTGTACGGGTTATAAATATCAGGGCTTTGCTCGGCAAAATGGTAGCCGTCATAACGCTTTTTCATTCCGGCAAGAGCGACGTCGAAAGTCATACTTCGTCTTTTTGCCAAAGCTTTTATTTCAGGTTCAAATATCCGTAGCAGTTCCTCTTCCGTGATGCCGCAGATTGCCGCGTAGTCCTCATCCATACTTATGTCGGTAAGGAAGTTCAGGTCGCTGAAAATCCCTAACTTGGAGAATTTTGTTACACCCGTAAGCATTACAAAACGGGTATTGGCGTCGTTGCTTTTCAGGATGCCGTAGAAGCCTTTCAGCAGGTCGCGCATCTGATCGTTCAATGCTTCGTCCTCCAAAGTATTGACCAGAGGTTTGTCGTACTCATCTATCAATACGACAACTTTCTGCTTCGATACTTCGCATGCACGGAGGATAAGATTTTCAAAACGCAGCGCAAGGGTCGTGTCCTTTTTGTTCAGTCCCCAAACTTCCTCATGTTTCGACAAAATGTGATCAAGCAAAGCTTCGAGCTTC
>JAITNE010000130.1 GCA_031290635.1 Tannerella sp.
AGGTTGAAAACGGCGTATTGAACGTACTGAATTGAGAATTGAGAATTGAGAATGAGATTGCTTCGTGCCTCGCAATGACGGACATGTGCGACTCGCGATGATGGACATGTGCGATTCGCGATGATGGTCGTCCGCAAGGGGCGTCCCTACGGGTGGGACGCGACAGGCTGGGAGGTATGAAGCTCCGGCTTCATACACGTGGGACGCTACGACGAGCAATCTAAAAGTTTCGAGATTGCTTCGTTCCTGCCAATGACGAATATGCATAAAGCCGGAGCTTTACGCCTCCCGATACCATACGTTAATCAAAAGACGTCTGAAAATAATTTTCAGGCGTCTTTTACTTTTCTGTTAGTTTGTATCAAATGCCAATGCACGACCGTCTTTGAAAACGATAGTTATCGTTCACCAAAGCAATCAATAATCGTCTTCAGAATCGATAGGAAATCGACCCTTCAATCGATAGGAAATCGATTCATCAATCGATAGGAGATCTTTTTAAAATCGATAAGTAATCGATTTAAAATCGATAGGAGATCTTTTTTTAATCGATAGGAGATCTTTTTACTTTGCCTTTTCAGACCTCCAAGTGGCACGCCTCTCGGACAACAACTGCAAACAATTTGTTTCGCACAAAATAACGCCTCAGAAAAAAAATTGCTTGTTTGTTTGGCGTCGTATTGACGAAATCAGGAGATTGCGTCGCTTATTACTTTAGTCATTTTAATGTCATGCGGTTCGTTTGGTAGGCGGTCGATAAACTGAAAGCCGAAACATAACCCGATAACAGGTTTGTTTATTGAAGCTAAATATCTGTCATAAAAGCCTTTGCCGCGTCCAAGACGATTCCCTTCGCGGTCGAAAGCTACTCCCGGAACAACAAAGAGGTCAATGTCGGCAGGCGCAACATACTTTGTATCAAACGGCTCGGCTATACCGAAAGCGCCCTTTACCATACGGCTACGACCGGAATAAAGATGGAAAGAAATGTCGTCGCCACTGACTATCGGCAGGACGATGCGTTTGCGGGTATACCATTCTTCTATTAAGCTGAGGGTTCGCACCTCGTCCGGCAACGACGAATAGAGCGCAATACAGCGGGCAGAGACGAACTCAGGCGTCTGCACAAGCCTGCTACATATCCGAGCAGACAATAACCCGGCGCTCTCGTCGGTGAGCGACCGCTTCAATATTGCAATCTCACGCCTTATAACTTGCTTGTCGCACATCGCACAATCACATCGCGAATTTCTTTTGATAGATAAACTCTGCGGATTCGTCCCTGAAAAGATGAGCCGATGCGCTTGCTTTAGTCGCGTTTTCGTGCTCACTCTTGTATTTGCTGAAAACTTCCGGCTTCCAGATGTCTTTTTCAATCACTTCGATAGCTTTCTTCAATGTTCCGTCATTCTTCATAATGACCGGATAGAAGCCTTCGTAATCGAAGAAATTGCGAATGATATAGGCATGTAACTGATTTTCTATTAAATCTTTGGATATATCCATCAACTTGGGTCTTTTCTTTACGCCATACTCTACGGCATAATCGGCAAGCTCGTAAGCCAGCGGCTGCTGTTTGAGATATTCGTAGAGCGCCTTGTAATCGCTGAACTTATCAAGTAAGTCATGGTTTTTATCCGAATAAACAAGCGCAAACTTATACAACACGCCGGTATTGAAAAGACTTGATGCGTAGGATGTTGTGCCGACAGTATCAAGTGGTATGAAGATATCGGGCATGATACCGCCGCCGCCATAGACGATACGTCCGCCGGAAGTCTTGTATTCAAGCGAATCAACCATCTTGATGCTGTCTGCCGAATAGAACTCGCCGTGCACGGAACGATTATAAATATCATAATTGTATTCTTCAGACTTGCCTAACTCGTATTTTTTTTGAATGCAGCGTCCCGAAGGCGTATAATAGCGGGCGATAGTGAGCATCAGTTCCGAACGGTCGCTGAAGTCGAGCTTAGTCTGTACAAGCCCTTTGGCAAACGATCGACGGCCTATAATCAACCCCCTGTCGTTATCTTGAATAGCGCCGGCGAAAATCTCGCTTGCCGAACCTGACAACTCGTTAATAAGAACCACCAGCGGCGCATCCTGACACGAGCCTTTGCCGTTTGAGCGCGTATCATTGCGCGGATAGGTGCGCCCTTGAGTATAGACAATCATTTGACCTTTAGCCAGAAATTCATTTATCATATAGATAGCCGATTCCATATAGCCGCCGGGGTTGTCGCGCAGATCAACGATAAATCCTCTGACTTTCTCCTGTTTAAGTTTGGCGATAGCCGTCAAAAACTCGCTATAGGTTGAGCGTGCAAACTTTGTTACCTTTATATAGCCTATATCATCGCTAACTTTGTAGGATACATCAACCGAATAGTTAGGTATATCGCCTCGTGTCAGATCGAAATAAGCCAGCTCTTCGGAGTTGCCGCGTTGTATGCCGAGCTTCACTTTCGTATCTTTTTGTCCGCGTAACATACGCATTATCTTTGTTGTACCCAGACTTTTGCCGGCAACTACCGAATCATCAACCGTAATGATACGGTCGAAAGGCATCAAGCCCGCTTTTTCGGATGGACCTCCCGAAATGACGCTGATTACGATAATAGTATCGGTAGGCATGTTGAACTGAATACCTATCCCGCTGAACGAACTTTCAAGGTCTTCGTTAGCCGCTTCGACGTCAACCGCCGGAATATATGATGAATGTGGGTCAAGCTCGCTTACCATCTTGATAACGGCGCTTTCGGTAAGACGCTCCACATCAACGGTATCAACATAATTCTGTCCGATAATTTCGAGAGCCTCGTTGACCTTGTTTTGCCCCGCCTTAATAGCCTGCGGCCTGAGCACGCGATAATACCTGCCCGCATTGAAGCCCAGCAGCAGGCTTACAACTATCAGCAGCAGGGTCCATATAAAATGTCCTTTTTTATTCATTTTGTTTATTATCAATTTGTTGTATATCTATAAATTCAATTTCAATTCCGGCTCGTTCGAGAAGACGCAAGCCTTCTTCGGTACGATATTTTTCGGAGAAGACGATACGCTTGATGCCTGCCTGAATGATGAGTTTGGCGCACTCAATACAAGGCGAAGAAGTAACGTATATCGTAGCTCCTCGACTGTTATTGTTCGACGCCGCAACCTTGGTGATTGCATTAGCCTCGGCATGAAGAACGTATGGCTTGGTAAGATCGTTTTCGTCCTCGCAAACATTCTCAAATCCCGCAGGCGTACCGTTGTAACCATCCGAAATTATCATCTGGTCTTTGACAATCAGTGTACCTACTTGCCTGCGCTTGCAATACGAACTCTCCGCCCATATCTTCGCCATCCTCAAATATCGCCTGTCAATATCCTGTTGTTTATTACTTTTTTCAGTCATAAAATGGAACAGTTTTATCTCCGAATTACAAAAAAATCAACCGCAAAGGTACAAAAAATTTGGATAAGTAATTTTAATTATGTACGTTTGCACTAATTTTGCAAACAAATTTTTAATTAAAAGAATATGAAGAAAGTATTTATCACAGGGCTGACGCTTATATGCGCGCTCTTTACAACAAATGCGCAGGACAGCGACAAAGAGGGTTTTCAGTTTACCACAGTCAAGGAACTAAAGGTAACGCAGGTCAAGAACCAGAGCAGTTCGGGGACGTGCTGGGCGTTTTCGGGCGTAGGCTTTATTGAGGCTGAGCTGCTACGTATCGGCAAGGGCGAATACGACTTGTCGGATATGTATGTCGTCAACAAATCATATATCGACAAGGGCGATAAATTTGTGCGGCTTCATGGTAAGCTCAACTATGCTCAAGGCGGCTCGTTTCACGATGTGCTCTACGTTTTTCAGCACTACGGAGCGCTACCGGCAGAGTTATATCGCGGGCTTAACTACGGCGATACCATCCATGTTCACGGCGAATTGGAGAAAACGTCTGTCGGCTTCCTCAGAGCAATCGTCGAGAGGCCTAACGGCAAGCTGACGCCCGTCTGGAAGAAGGCTTTTAAGGGTATTATCGAGACTTATCTCGGCGAGATTCCCGAAAAATTCACTTACAGGGGCAAGGAATATACACCTGAAAGTTTTGGCAAATCGTTGGGACTCAATTTTGAGGATTACGTCTCGCTGACCTCTTTTAATCACGAGCCTTTCTACAGTCGGTATGCGCTTGAGATAGAGGACAATTGGCGCTGGGGACTGTCGTATAATCTGCCGCTCGACGAGTTGATGCAAGTCTTCTCTTATTCCGTTAATAACGGTTACCCGGTTGCATGGGCAGCGGATGTAAGCGAGCAGGGATTCACCCGCGACGGCATAGCTGTAGCGCCTGATGTTGAGTATTTTAAAACTAACGGATCAGACCAGGAGCATTGGGTCGGACTTAACCGCATGGAGCGCGACGGCAAGATTCGCGAACTGTCAACGAAACCGAGCAAGGAGATAGACGTAACGCAGGAAATGCGGCAAATAGCTTATGACAACTATCAGACAACCGACGACCACGGGATGTTGATATATGGTACGGCCAAAGACCAGACCGGCAAGACCTACTATATAGTAAAGAACTCATGGGGTACGGAAAGCAAATACAAAGGCGTCTGGTACGCTTCCGAAGCATTTATCGCCTACAAAACCATAAACATTGTCGTTCATAAGGATGCTGTGCCAAAGGCGATACGGAGCAAACTCGGCATAAAATAAGAGAGTATATGGAATCATTACTTGATCAAAAGAACGTAGTGCATCGCAAGGGGCACGTCTGGCACAAAATAAGGAACATATTAATCCTTCTTCTCGTGCTGGGTCTCGGCGGCGGCGGCTATGTACGCTACTATCATCCCATTGAGAGCGGCATCAAGTCGGGCAGGCTTAACTCCGTAGTTTACAAGGGACTGATATTCAAGACTTACGAAGGCAGTCTCATAGAGGACGACGTCAAATCTTCAGACAATGAATTTGTTTTTTCAATCTCCGAGAAAGATATAGCCGAGACGTTGATGCACGCGAGCGGCAAGATGGTCAAGTTGCATTACATCGGGTATTACGCCACTGTGCCGTGGCGTGGGTACTCGAAGTATATAATCAACAAGATAGAAAGCATTTCGGATGACAATGAAGACAGCGAGAGCATGAATTTATAATCCTTTGCAAGTGATGAAGAAGATAAATATTATGACGATAGCGTTGCTGGCTTATCTGCTTGTAATGGCGGTAATGTTTTGGCCTGGGCGCAATCCGGGACGCACCTATCGGGAATATTTTGTAGTGATAGGCGTTACTCTTGTAGTTATCATGCTTTTGCGTTATCTGCGCATACGGCTGTTGAAGATAAAAAAAGGTAGAGAAAACGATAAATGAGTTATGTCAACTATTATCCGTCGTCGAGGATGCTTCACGCTTCCATCCCGCTGCTGATGGGCACTCGGCTCGACGCCTTACTGTTTGGCGACGACCGCGCGAGGCTCGAAGAGGTATGGTACGCAGCCGTAACAGAGATGCGAAGGCTCGAAAAGATGCTTAACCGCTTCGATGCAACGAGCGAAGTAGCGGCTATCAACCGCGAAGCGCAGACAACGACGGTGAGGCTCAGTGATGATATGTGGCAGATATTGCTTGATTGTCGCCGATACTACGAACTGACGGATGGTTGTTTTGATATTACCCTCTCGAATTTTAGAAAGATTAGAACAGCGGACGCCGAGCACAGTATCCGGTTTGAACAGGAAGGCATGATGCTTGATTTCGGAGGATATGCCAAAGGATATGCGTTGCGCAAGGTGCATCGCCAACTAAAAGACGCGAGAATAGAACGCGCATTACTGAATTTGGGAAACAGTTCAATAATGGCTATTAATTCGCATCCTCTTGGTGATACTTGGCCTATAGACGTCGAAGATCCTTACACGCATCGCCCGCTTGCTACCTTGCATCTGTGCGATTCGGCAATGTCGGTTTCGGGCAGTTCGCCTGCTAATCCGCAGCATATAGTCAATCCTGCTAAGGCGACTTTAGTCGAAGGCCGAACAATAGTAGCCATCGAAGCCGAAGACCCGCTTGACGCCGAGACGCTGACGACTGCATGGATAGCCTCCGGCGAGGAAGCCGAGCCGCT
>JAITNE010000146.1 GCA_031290635.1 Tannerella sp.
TTCGCACCCTGGTGCAAGGAAAAGCCGTTAATGGCATTGGCGGTACTTACCACTTCCTGAAACCAGGTATTGGCCGTTGCCTGCTTGCCGTAGCTCGTATGATATTTCCTGAAAGAAGCCTCATAGAGGCACACTCTGGTTTTGTAGGCGCGCACTACATTTTGCGTGATACGCGTACACGAGGGGTCGGTCGTAAGCGTGATATGGCCAATCGCATAATTGAGATCTTCCAATACCTTTTCCATCACCTCGAAACGGTCGTTGCGAGGTCCATAGAGGGTAGCTTCGTCGTCCACTTCGATGGTGCGGTCTATCCAGGGCACATCGCCGAAGCGTTTCACCATCCCGAAGTAGAAATACGCTCGGAAGAAGCGCGCCAGCCCTAAGTAATGCTCTTTCTCGACCACTGTACTCTTTTCGCAGTTTTCAATAAAATAATTGATGTTACGCAGAGTTGTCCACGTCCATCCCGAGCTGGTGACAGCGCTTAGGGAATTGGGCTGGAATCGCGTATCTACCCCGTTGCGTGCCACAAAGTCGGAGTTATCGTCTATCAAGAACACTCCATCGTAAGGAGTGGGCAACATCTCATAAAAGGAGTTGGAATATAGCTCCAAACCGCTCTTCGATTCAAATACGGCAACCTTCGAAGCCGTAGATTGCGGGAGTTCGCTCAGGTCGCAGGCTGTAAATGTAGCTAACATCAACAAGCCGACATAGATATTTATTTTCATTTTCATGATGTTCTATATTAAAAATTAATGGATAAGCCAAGGGAAATAGATTTTAGCAGCGGGTACTTGTATCCGTCGTTGTCTGAACCTGCAGAGGTGCTGGCAAGGTCGGTGCGGCTGCTGCCGGAGCCGAATACGCCGGTTACATCAATGTCTTTTGTAATATCATACAGAGGAGACCATGTCCACAGGTTTTCACTCGAAAGATAGATACGCAAGTCGTTGGCGCCAATCTTTTGGGTAATAAACTTGGGCAGCGAATAGCCTGCGTTCATGCTTTTCAGGCGGATATAGGCCACGTTCTGCAAGTAACGGTCGTTTGGCGCTCCCAGCGACCTGCCGGTACTTGATGCAATATAGCCTACCAAGCGGGGCAGGTAGGCGTCGAAGTTCTGGAGTTCTTCGCGGAATTGCATGTTTTCCTGCCAGCGCGGATAGTCGTTGTAGGGGCGGTTGTATTGTCCCCAGAAAGGCGATTCGATGGAGGGATACCAATTTTGTTTCATTACTCCCTGGAAGAAAGCTGAAAGGAAAAATCCGTTCCAGTCGCCCCCCAGCGTAATACCGTAGGAGAAACGCGGTTCTTTATTACCGATAATCGTCTTATCACCCGAATTGCCAACACGGTTCAAGCCCTGGTAAATCTCATTATCGCCATCCAGATTCTTGAATTTCAGATCGCCAACGTAGGTTTTCCGTGTGTTGTTACTCGGAACATTGCTTTGCGAAGGCGAATTGGCAATCTCTTCCTCCGAGCGGAACAAGCCTTCTACCTGATAACCCCAGATTTCTCCAACCGTCTGGCCGACATAATAATCACTCAGATTCTTATCCGGGTTGTAATACTTGGTGATGATGGCTTTGTAGTCCGCCAGGGTGAAACGAACGTTGTAATTGAAAGGTTTGCTTGCAAGGGTGAACTTGTCCATCCAGTTCACCGACAGTTCCCAACCGGTGGTTTCCAGGTCGGCATAGTTGCCTTTGGGCACTGTAGCGCCAAAGATAGCCGGCACGCTCGGCCCGACAGTGTACATGTTTTTTGTCCAGCGGCGGTAGAGGTCGCCCACGAAACTCAGGCGGTTATCCAAACTGCTAAAGTCTAAACCGACATTCGCGGTCGTAGCCGTTTCCCAGGTCAGGCTTTGCGGAATGATGCCCGGCTGTGCCGTCCGTTGAGGACGTGTTCCGTTGAGGATACGCTCAGACTGGCTCAGACTGAAGTTCTCGCTGAAGGTATAAGGGTCAATCGAGCCATTGCCCAACGAGCCGTAGGAAAGGCGGAGCTTGAGGTTCGAGATGGCTTTGGGATCTACATGCCAGAAGGATTCTTCCGAAACCCTCCATCCGGCTGATACGGACGGGAAGAATGCCCATTGCTGTGTTTCGGGGAATTTGGATGAGCCGTCGTAACGTCCGTTGACCTCCAAGAGGTAGCGTTCGCTGAAATTATAATTAACACGGAAGAATCCACCGGCTACACGCCACTTCTGATAGCCGCCGGTCGTAACGATGTTTTCGCCTACCGCCAGATTGATGTCGGTGGCGTCCTCGTAAACGATACCATTACGTGTCATAGTCAAGTTTTTATACTCGGACTGCTCATAGTTGTATCCTGCTAAAAGACTCAAATTATGCACTTTGTTGAACGACTTTACATAATCGGCATACACGTTTGTAGCCATGTATTGCGTTACACGTTTACGGTCTGTTATGTCGTTTGTATTTGCGCCGGCGTAACCCGTCGTACCCTGTATGCGACTGTAAGGCACTTGCACCTGTTTTTGGAAATAGCCATGGTCGTTGTTCTGGAACGTAAAGTCGGCGCGTACCGTCAGGCTTTTGTCGAAGAACTCGGCTTTAGCGCCTGTTCTGTTCTTTATCACCTGTTGATAGAGGTCGGCGCCGCTCTTGCCCAAGTACATGTCGCCTACGGTATAAGCCGCAGAGAAGGAGAGGCTGCCGTCGGGATTGAGCAATGGAGCCAAAGGATGGCCTTCGTCGGCAATATTACGCCAGATATTACTTCCTTCACCCACATTGACCGGCTGGTGATAACCCATACTTGAATATTCCATATTGTTGTCCACCTGCAACCAGCCGGTCAGTTGCAGCGTTCCTTTGGCGCGCAGGTTATACATCGAATAGTCGTCCGTATTGTAACGGAACAAGCCGTCTTCGCCGTTGTAACGCCCGGTTACGTAGAAAGTGGCTACATCATTGCCGCCCGAAACCGATACATTATGGTCCTGTGCAAAGAAACTGTCGTTGTAGAGTTCATGATACCAATCCGTGCTGTAATAGTATTCGTAAGCGCCGGTGCTGGGATTCACTTCTATCCGGGGCAGATCGGGGTTTTCCCATCGCCGCTTGATTTCAGCCAGATAAGCCGGCGAAAAGGTCATAGTCTTGTTGATGGCCGTAGGCGTATTGCCATTGTCGTTCCATCTTGACCAGGCGTCGCTAAAACCTTGTGCCCAAGGATAAGAATCCGTAATATAATCGGGCACGGCCGTTGGACTTTTGGAGGAAACACTCCCCGAATAGGTAATCGACGTCTTGCCCTTCGAGGCCGATTTGGTGGTAATCAATACTACTCCGAAAGCCGCACGCGCTCCATAGATGGAAGCCGAAGCTGCATCCTTGAGCACGGAAACGCTTTCGACGTCATTTGGGTTCAACATGCGCGGGTCTCCCTCTACACCGTCTATCAACACCAAAGCGCTACCGCCCTGGCCGATGGAAGTCGTTCCACGAATATTATACGCCGGCGATGCGGTAGGCTTTCCATCCAACATATTAATGTTTAAGTTAGGAACAGCGCCAACTAACCCCTGCGAGATATTCGTAATGGGACGTTTGTCAAATACTTCAGACGTAACCTGATCTACAGCTCCGGTCAGATTGACCTTCTTCTGAATACCGTAACCAACAACGACCACCTCGCTCAAAGCCTGCGTATCTTCGCGCAGTTTTACATGGATATTCGTTTGGTTACCTACCGTAATTTCCTGCGTCACATAGCCGATATAGGAAACCCGCAAAACGGCATTTTCGGGAACGCTAAGGGAGAACTTCCCGTCTGCGTCCGTAATAAGACCATTCGTAGTAGGTCCTTTCTCCACTACATTCGCCCCGATGACCGGCTCGCTGTTAGCGTCCGTCACCGTGCCCGTCACTCGTTTCTGCGCTTGCGCAGCAAGTGAACAACAACTGAGGATACATAACATACATAACATCTTCCGCCATGTATCCAATTTCATAAAAGCTAAATTTTTTTTCATCTAATCGTAAATTTAAAATTTAATAATATATAAGTAAAAATCTCTTGCGCATCAAGCTAAAATTTCATGCGCAACAAAATTATTTTCATGCGCAACAAATCCGATTTTCATGCGCAGGAAAAAAAATCCGTTGCGCAGGAAATAATCTCTTTGTTTTTAACAAATATTTGATTGAAAACACACTGTCGGCATGGGGTATGTTCATGCCGTTACTAAACCCGTGACGCCATTCATAAGAAGGGAGGATTACAACAGGCATAACCCTCCCGTGAGCGCTGGGTATTGAAAAGTGAAAAGCGAAAATCATTGAGTCTCTCTGACCTGCGTCTGAATCCGCAGAAATCCGCGTGAAACGAATCGTTGTATCTTTGAATCCTGCCGGAATCGTTGAATCCCGGAATCTGTTCTTTTTTGTCGCTTGTCCGACAAAAAAGAATGACAGGAAAATGTTGTTTATTAGATTTATTATTAGTATATTTCGCGCGTGAACTTTTATTATTAGACGCCAGGTAGCATCTCTCTCTCTCTCTCTCTCTCTCTCTCTCTCTAGTAATAAAGGGAAGTCTGCCAATTGGAGTTTGGAAGCTCAATTGGATCTGGTCGCTAAAGAGTTCAACGTGGTTGAAGTCAGGTTTAATATAGGTATCTATTCGTAGCATGTTTAACTGTTTTTTACGGCCGCAAAGATACGAACATTTTTTGTATAAATTCACTTTAAGCACGAAAACGAAATATGTTTGACAACATACTTTCGAGTACTTTGCTGAATTAATGCAGGCTTTCATACATTTCTGCCTTCGTCAATACGCCCCTGAAAAGGCTTATTTCGTTTGTTGCTCAGTCACGAATC
>JAITNE010000056.1 GCA_031290635.1 Tannerella sp.
GGCGGGTTTCCGGTCTCCGGAAATGAACCGATACAAGTTATCGGCGGGTTTCCGGCGTCCGGAAATGAACCGATACAAGTTACCGGCGGGTTTCCGGAGTCCGGAAATGAACCGGTTAATCCTGCAAATTCTGTTAATTCTGTAAAAACTCATCTTCCTTCAGTCTATTATTATTATCTACAGTTTGAATTTGCGGTCTTTGCGATAGGCCGCCTTATTCATCTTATAAAGTCGCGCTCCACGCTTGGAACCGGCTTTGTCAATCTTGTCGGTCATCTCGATAAACTTCATCTCTGCTATGCGTTTGCGGAAATTGCGCTTGTCGAATGCTTCACCATAAATAGCCTCATAAAGAGTCTGCAACTGCGTTAGTGTAAACAGCTTCGGCAACAGATTAAACCCTATCGGCTGACTGCTCGCCTTCTGTTTTATCAGATTACGCGCCCGTTCAAGCATCTCCTGGTGGTCAAAAATCAGCTCCGGCAGTTCGTTTATATCAATCCAGAAAGCATTGTGGCTTTGAACTAATTCGCGGTCGTAGGCATTGATATTTATCAGCGCATAGTAAGCCACAGAGATAACCCTCTCGCCGGGGTCGCGCTCGACCTCTCCGAAGGCGCTTACCTGCTCCATAAAAACGTTGCCCAAGCCCGTCATCTCCTGCAAAACCCGCTTTGCCGCTTCATCGACGCTCTCGCCATCCCGCACAAAACCGCCCATCAACGACCATTGCCCTTTCGACGGCTCGAAATTGCGCTTCAGCAACAGCAGATTCAGTCGTCCCTCGCTAAAACCGAAGATAATGCAATCTACAGCTACGTAAAACTTTGTTTTCTCGTGATAATAATTCACCTTGTCCATTTTTACCAGAAATAAATGTAGAAAGCGACTGTTATAGCGAGGATGATGCAGCTATGAAGCACATCCCAGCGATTCCAGCTCGCGCGGGTTTCGGCTAATTGCTCCTTGGTTGACGTGCCGAACACTAAGCCGCGAATTTTCTCTTCCGAAGGTGCTTTGGTGAAAAGGCTGACTGCGATTATCAAGACTATGCAGAATAGCAGCATCCAGCCGCTGAAGAAGAGCCAATTGATGTTGTAGAAAATATTGTAAAACAAGTCGTTTACACCGTTTGCCGCCGCCCATTCCTTGACGGAAGCGAAACCCGCATTACCGGCAATCGATGAGTATAAAACCTTCGCTCCAAGCCTTGTAAGCCCGATGACCATGCCTGCAATCAACCCCCACATACCCGCTTTGGCGCTTGTCCGTTTCCATGTGATGCCAAGTAAAAACGCCGCCGCTATGCCGGGCGCCAAAACCGACTGTACATCCTGCAAGTACGCATACAGTACATCGCCTACGCTACGCATTATCGGTATCCAAAGAATACCCAGAACAACAATCACGACAGTAGCTATCTGTCCGATGACAACAAGCTTCTTCTCCGACGTCTTAGGTTTGAAACGCTTGTAGAAATCAATAGTGAACAGCATTGCCGACGAGTTAAACAGCGACGCCAGCGAACTCATCAGCGCAGCAAGTATGCCGCAGACCACAAGTCCCTTCATTCCCGCAGGAAGCAACTTCGCTACCAGCGTCGGAAAAGCCGCATCAGCATTATGCAATCCGTTGTCCATCAAAGGCAGAAAACTGCCTGTCTTTTGATGAAGCGCGTAGGCAATCATCCCCGGAATAAGGAAGAGAAACACGGGCAGCAGCTTGAGGTAAGCGCCGAAAATCGAGCCGCGCCGCGACTCCTTCTGATTCTTGCCCGAAAGCACGCGCTGAACAATAAACTGATCGGTGCACCAATACCAGAATCCTATCACCGCCGAGCCTATCAAAGCCCCTAACCACGGAAAATCACCATCGCTGTTGCTGCGTATAAGATTCGTCATCGTGTTGCCAAACTCATTGACCGGCTGAGCGCCCGCAATGCGCATCAATTCGTCCCAGCCCCCAAGTTCCTTAAGTCCGAGCGCTAAAATAACGAGCGAGCCTATCAGCAGTATAGGCGTCTGCAACACAGAGGTATATAGCACCGACTTCATGCCTCCGATGATAGTATAAAGCGCCGTTATCAGCACTAATCCGATAGCCGCTATCCAGAAGAAATCGACGCCCCACAGTGATTCGATGCCGAAAACTTGCTGAAACACAAGTCCTCCTGCATAAACCGTTACGGCGACTTTCGTCAGCACGTAACTTATCAGCGAGATAACGGACAATATGCTCCGCGACTGCGAATTATACCGTCGTTCCAGAAATTCCGGCATGGTAAAAACCATGCTTCGCGAGTAAAACGGCACGAATACCCATCCGAGGATAAGTATCATCCAGCCTTGAATCTCCCAGTGCGCCATAGCCATTCCGCTCGAAGCGCCTGCGCCGGCCAGACCGATAAGATGTTCCGAGCCGATATTCGACGCAAAGATTGATGCGCCGATAGCAATCCATGTCGCATCGCGACCACCAAGAAAATAATCCGCCGAGTCATTCTGCTTTTGCTTCATAACCCACACGATTATCCCGATTAAAGCAAGGGAAAACGCCCCTATAACAATCCAATCTAATGTTTCCATACTACTTCTTTTGATAAGTTAATGTTGAAATTTTAATATGATTTACTTGAAAGTTTGGGTGTAAAAGTAACACTTATTTCTTTATCCCCAGCATCAAAAAAAATGTTTTACAGCATAAAAGCGGGTATTTATGCTGTAAAACATGTTTTGGGGGATGATTTTTGTTCCAATGCACGCAACGAAGTTCGACGCAATCAATGTCGCGAACGTAGAGACGTGGCGTGCTACGTCTGCGTGTAATGACGGAGCGGGGAGACCGTCATTGCATTGCCAAAATACCTTCATAAGCACTTCCTCATCTGTTAAATGAAGAATGTATCAACCCTAAGGTAGTGGAAATTTCCGCCACCTTAGGAATCATTTTATTCGGATTCCGCGTTTTTCCCGCCCTAACTTGAAATCAAATTTTTTGACTTCAAGTTTCCCCATGCTTCCTCATTCTTACGAATGCAGGATTATTTGATGGTATATAGTGAGCTGATTGATTCGTCGTGGCAGACGCGGCGGATGGCTTCGGCAAAGATGTCGGCGACCGAAAGTACCGTTACTTTCTTTGTCTCGCGCAAGTATGGTATGGAATCGGTGAAAATTATCTCCGTCAACGCGGATTCTATCACGCGGGTAGTAGCAGGGTCGGACATGACTGCATGGCTCGCCAGGGCGCGTACCGAACGGGCGCCGTTCTCCAGCATCAGGTTGGCTGCCTTGGTGATAGTACCGGCCGTGTCCACAATGTCATCAACCAATAAGACATCCTTGTCGGCTACGTCGCCAATAATTCTCATATCTTCGATCTCGTTAGCTCTCTGGCGGGTCTTGTGGCATATAACCATAGGTATTTGCAGGTATTTCGAGTAACTGCTTGCGCGCTTAGTGCCGCCTACGTCGGGGGTCGCCATGATGAGGTTGTCGAGCGGCAATTGCGACTTGATGTATTCGAGAAATACCGACGAAGCATAGAGATGGTCAACGGGGACGTTAAAGAAACCCTGTATCTGGTCGGCATGCAAGTCCATCGTTATCAGACGGTTTATGCCGGCTACTCCGAGCAGGTCGGCAATCAGCTTGGCGCCGATAGATACGCGCGGCTTGTCTTTGCGGTCTTGCCTTGCCCATCCGAAGTAGGGGATAACGGCGATGATGGAATGAGCCGAAGCCCGCTTGGCTGCGTCAATCATCAACAGCAACTCCATCAGGTTATCGGAGTTAGGGAAGGTCGATTGAACGAGAAAAACGTCCCTGCCTCGAATGGATTCTTCATACGAGACAGAGAACTCGCCATCGGCGAAGTACTGAATGTTCATCTGACCGAGCGGACAGTCAAGACTGTGGCATATTTTTTCAGCCAGATAACGGGTATGCGTCCCCGAAAAAACTAAAAAAGGTGTATTAGCACTCATATCAATTTGTGTATTTTTGACCCGCAAAGATAAGGAAAATAATTAAATTAGAAGGAAAGAAGTTAAGAAGTTTCCCCTGCATTCAACTGTCAATTGCATTATCTATGGATGTCGAAACCAACATAGCGGCGCGGTGTGTTGTCAATACGCTTTTGAGCCTGTAACTCGGCTAAGGATTGGTTTATTAGCTCGATATGTAAGCGGGTTTCCTCGTTGATGTCGTTGTAGTCGCTGAAAACCTCTTCAATATAGGCTTTCAGTTCTCGCAGTTCTTTTTGTAGCTCCGTAACGCGGTCGGTCGGTGGATTTAAGACTAATTGTCGGATAGCCACAAAAGCCCGCATGATTCCTCTATTTAACTCAATGGCAGTTTTGGAATTCAGAACGCTGCTTAACATGGCAACTCCCAATTCGGTAAAAGCGAAAGGAGCGTATTTTATATTGTAGCCTCTGCCTTTGTTCAAGGTCACAATTTGTGATCTTGAAAGTTCTGTTATTTCATCAATGGAAAGCGTGAACATAAAATCATCGCCTTCAAACCGTTCAATATTACGTCTTACGGCTTGTTTTAGTTGTCGGGTCTCTATTCCGTACATTTCCGCTAAATCGCGGTCGAGCATAACTCTCTGACCTCTGATTTCATAAATCTTGCTTTGTATTACTTGTAGTTCCATAGTTGTTTGTTAGTAATTGGACAGCA
>JAITNE010000097.1 GCA_031290635.1 Tannerella sp.
AATTCTAATATCGTGTTTAACAAGCACTTAATCGCATGTAAAACATCCGTCCACCAGAGTAACGAAGTTATCTTTTATCCCCATCGGGGATTCATATCAATAGAAACTGCGATTATTACTGCACCTTTATTCCCCGCAGGGGATTCATCTTAAAAGAACGCGGATGGTTTTTTGTGAATCACCTGCGGGGAAACCATGGAAGGGGTATTTTTTATTCTATTGACATGAATCCCCGATGGGGATAAGGTTAGAATTTAGAAGGTATAAGATAGAGATTGCTTCGTCGCTCCTCCTCTGGGGAAGCTCTACCACAGGTTAATATACATAACAGATAGAATCGCATCCACATACGTCGCCGATTGAACTGCGGCCGGTTACTTTTCCTTTATTATAACAGTCTTTGATATGTGTGCTGCCGCAGAGTCCGCTACTCATACCGCATACTCCGCCAATAACATCATCTCCGTGTATCACTCCGGTATTATAACAGGATGTAATAATAGATTGTCCGCTGTTACTTGTGTTAAATCCGCATACGCCTCCAACATTCATGATACTGCAACTTATCGTTCCGCTATTGTAACATTCTGCAATTGTAGCGGTTGCTTCGCGACGGCTATGCCATAATATCTCCGATTCGTCACGGTATAATTCGCCACGGTTAGTACCGCATATTCCGCCGACGTTAAAATCTCCTGTAACATCAGCCTTATTGGAGCAAGCTGTGATAGTGCCATTCCAGCTTAAACCGCATATCCCGCCGACGTCATATCTGCCTTTTATTTCACCTGAAACGATGTGTAGATTGGATACTGTAGCGCTGTCGATATATCCGAACAAGCCGATGTTGTCATCGTCCGGACGGTCTATCTTCAGGTTGGAGATTGAGAATTTGCCGCCGTCAAAGCTGCCTGTAAAACGTGTGGATTTGTTAAAGTGTGTGGAATAGCTTCCGATTGGCATCCATCCTTGTTTGTTCCATTGTGCGAATCCGCCGCCTTTAGATAGATAATGGTCGAGATTGATATTGTTTATCAGCACAAAGTGAGCATCCGGGTATCGTCGCACGCTGTCTAACTGAACGGCAGTGCTAATCTTATAGGGCGCGACGCTTGTGCCCTTGCCTCCTGCGAATGGATGGGCTTTGGCGGTAAATGTCAATACCGACATCGTCAGAATAAATATCAGATTGGCAGGATTTTTCAAGGTACATATCTTTTATTTGTTTTTTCTTGCTTTTGACGAGCAGGCTGTCGGTTCTACGGCCTCGTACTTTGCGATGCGTTTCTCCAAGTGCTCTATCTCGTAGCCTTGATTTTGAATTGTGGTCAACAGGGAGTTCAGCTCTTCGTTTTCGATGGACGATGGATACTGCGCCTCGACGCGAAGAATGAAATCCGACAGTACATTCATGTAGTTGTTGAAGGCGTCGTAGGGGTTGTCGTAGGGACTGAACAGGTTGTAGTGCTTGGTGTTCATGTAGTAGAAGTGGTCGCTGCTTTGAAGGTAGAGCCAGTCTTGCAGCAGACGGCGGTCGGTACAGAGGCGCACGCGCTCGCTTATGCCGTTGATTTTGCGGAAGGCTTCCTGTTGAAGTACGTTGCCGAGCCATGAATTGCAGTCTTTTTCTTCATCGACCCACGACATCGGGTAAGGTACTATGATGGCGTCCACAGGCTTGTGTTGCTCGAACAGGTCGGATGGCAACGAGAATGTGATGCCGTTCTTCTCGGCAAACAGGGGCAGAGCCTTGAAGAACTCAAAGATGCCGGTAGAATAGGAGTGGAGCGAACCGAGTACTTCGTAGTTGAGGAAGATGTTGATGATGTTTTCGGCGGGCGCTGTGGAAGCTATCCACGACATGTATTTATCGGCCGTCAGGGGATATTCTGTCCAGCTGTAGTCGGCGAAGCGCAGGGAAAGGTCTTCGCTGAAGCGGTCGTTCTTGAGCAGCAGTTTGAGGTCGGGATAAGCTGATGAGGAGTACATGTAGTTAGGACTTTTCCAGCCGAGTACGTGCTTCGCGCCTTCGGTCAACATACCCCGAAAACCCATATCGTAAACGAGGTCGGAGATTTCGTCGGAATAAATCAGCTCAGTGTTGCGCAGCACTCTGGGTTTTACTCCGAAGAGCGAGCTTATCTTCTCGCTGTGAGCTTCGACCTGCGCCCTGAACTCGTTGGGATTACCCAGCGAGGAAAGCGAATGCGCGTAGGTCTCGGTCAGAAACTCTACCCCGCCAAGGCGTATCAGTTCCTTGAAACTGTCGATAAGTTCGGGGGCATAGATTTCCATCTGTTCGAGCGCTATGCCCGAAATTGAGAACGCTACCTTGAAGCGTCCTTCGCTCTTTTTAATCATCTCGATAATAGCGCGATTGGCGGGAATGTAGCACATGTCGGCTACTTTCTTGAATATCTCGCCATTGCTGAAATCATCGTAGTAGTAATGGTCGTTTCCTATGTCAAAGAAACGGTAGCGCCTGAGGCGGCATGGTTGGTGTATCTGAAAATACAAGCAAATTGTTTTCATATATCGTTTGTTTATTGGTTTATAATCTTATTGCCATGATAATACGCGGTCATAAATGTTTCTTACCTTTTGTCCGGCGTATTCCCATTTGATGCCGTTGACTTCGCGGAGGCCTTCTTCCTTGAGGAACTGATGCAGGGCGGGATAGGTAATCAGTCCGTAGATAGCGTCGGCGAGGGCGTCGATGTCCCAGTAATCTACTTTGACGGCATAGTCGAGTATCTCGGCGCAGCCCGACTGCTTGGAGATTATCGAGGGTACGCCGCACTGCATCGCTTCCAAAGGGGATATGCCGAAAGGCTCTGAAACCGACGGCATCACATAAACGTCGCTCGACTTGAGTATCTCATACACCTGCTTGCCCTTCATAAAGCCCGTGAAATGGAAGCGGTCGGAGATACTGCGCTCGGCGGCAAGGCGTATCATCTCATTCATCATATCGCCGCTGCCGGCCATGATAAACCGGACGTCGCCGGAGCGCGCAAGCACTTTAGCCGCTGCTTCGACGTAGTATTCAGGTCCTTTCTGCATGGTGATACGGCCGAGAAAGGTTACAATCTTGTCCGTAACGCCGCGTCTGTCCGACAGAGCCAGAATATCCTTTGCCGGAGGCTCAACGGCGTTGTGCACGGTAGTTACTTTGGACGGATTCTGGTGATATTTTTCAATCACGGTAGCGCGTGTCAGATTGCTAACCGTTATGATGTGGTCGGCGTTATCCATGCCGTTTTTCTCGATGCCGTAAACGTCGGGATTGACATTGCCGCGACTGCGGTCGTAATCGGTAGCGTGAACGTGTATGACGAGCGGCTTCCCGCTGACGTTCTTGGCATGAATACCGGCAGGATAGGTCAGCCAGTCGTGTGCGTGAATGATGTCGTACTGTTCGGTACGTGCGATTACGCCGGCTACAATGGAGTAGTTGTTGATTTCTTCGAGAAGATTGTCGGGATAGCAGCCCGAAAACTCAATGCAGCCAAGGTCGTCGGTATTGCGATAGCTGAAGTCGGCATAGATATGGTCGCGCAGATTGTAGTAGAGCTGCGGCGACATGTACTTCGACAGTCTCCGGCCGACATACTCGTAACTCACATCCCGCCACACAATCGGAGTATTGCAGGCTCCGATGATACGAAGGAAACTCTGGTCTTCATCACCCCAGGGCTTGGGCATGACAAAGACTATTTCGAGGTCTTTCTGTAACGACATACCCCGTATGAGGCCGAAACTCGCCGTCCCCAATCCTCCAAGTATATGCGGAGGAAACTCCCAACCAAACATTAACGCTTTCATCTTGTTGTATTTTTATTTATATTCTATTCCGTATTTTTTCAACATATCAATCACAGTAAGCAGGGCCGAGAGGTTCATCAGGAACGAGATAGCTCCGCGTCCGGCGAAGGGCGGGTTGCCGTCGTAGAGTTCGGACACCGTGCCGATGCAGTGATGCGACAATTCTTCTTCCATGCTTATCATCGAGCGTTCGATAAACGAGAGTCCCGCCTGACCGAACATGTCGAGATAGGTCGAGATGTACATGCTTAGCAGCCATGGCCAGACTGTGCCCTGGTGATAAGCCAAATCCCTGTCGTACTGCGAACCGAAGTAGGTCGGACGATAGCCGACGCTCTTAGGACTGAGCGAACGCAATCCTTTGAGGGTAAGCAATTCTTTGGTGGCGATGTCGAGCACGGCGCGTTTCTGTGCCCGCGTCAACGGCGAGAACGGACAGGATATAGCTATAACCATGTTAGGACGCACGCTCCAGTCCTGCGAAGGACCATCGACATAATCAAAGAGATAGTTGTACTTGTTGACGAAGGTTTTGGGGAACGAGGCGTCGAGCGAAGCTATAAGGCTGTCGATACGGTCTATAGGGACGTTGCCGTTGAGTTCCTTGTAGAATTTCAGGGCGTTATACCAGAGGGCGTTAAATTCTACTATGTATCCCGAGCGGGGTACGACCGGACGGCCGTTGACCATCGAGTTCATCCAGGTTACAGCCGTCTTGCGACCGTTGGAATATAGCAGTCCGTTGTCCGACAGCTTCAGGTTAGGATGCGATTGCGAGAGGATAAAGCGGATTATCTCGCCGATAATATCAAGGTAGCGGTCTTTAGCTTTTTCTACGCCTTCTTTAAGGCGATATTGCTGCATACTCCAGATAGCCCAGAGCAGTACGTCGGGAGCGTCGATTTCGCGGATAACGGGGTCTGTACGACCATCGCGCAGAAAAGTTCGGAGGGCTTTGAGGGCTGTTGTCATCACCTGGTCGTAGCGATCGGCTTCGTCGGTAAGGAGAGTTGTGCCTACGACAGACACGAAGAGGTCGCGAGCGCGGACTTTAAACCACGGATAACCGGCCAGCAGATAAGCGTCGTCGCCCGCAGGACTGTAATAAAGTTGATGTACGGAGTTGACTAAACAGTTGTAAAAGCTCGATCTGGGCTTGCGTGTGTTGACTTCCTTAACAAACAGTTCGGGCAGCGCGTCGGTATCGACTTCCTTCACTCCGCAGCACACGATTATCTCCTCGCCTTTTTTTATCTCGACCTCGAAATAACCGGGCACATAAAGGTCTTCCTTGTATGGATAACCTCTGTCCTGCTCTTTGGAATATTCTATTCCCTTGTACCAGTCGGGTTTATTGACGAATGTTGCGGGAACGCTGAACTGCATGTACAAATCGGGATAGCCTTCGTAGAGACGTGTTTTGATGCCGTTCTTTACTTCGTCGTAATGACTGTTGATATTATCGTTCCGGCAGGATAATTCCAGAACGCTGCGGAAGGCGAGGAAGGGGTGAAAACAAAGTGTAGTAACCGAGTGCGCTTCAAGCAACTTGTAGCGTATCATCAGTTTGTTTTCGGTACGCGAGAATATATGTTCTTTTGAAAGTATCACCCCCCCTACCCTGTAGATGGTTTGAGGGATGATTTCGAGGCTGTACTCGCGGATATACTTGTGTCCGTTAGGGCTAAAGCTGCCTCCCTGATACTTGTGAAGTCCAAGGTTGAAGGGTGCGCCGTGCTGAATAACGGTTTCGTCGAGGGATGAAAGCAGGACATGATTATCGTCGTCAAGTCCGGGTACGGGCATAACCAACAGCCCGTGATACTTGCGGGTGTTGCAACCTACGATAGTCATGCAGCAATAAGCGCCGGTCTGGTTAGCTCGAAGCACTTCACGCGAAAGCGATTCCTGCAAATTAATCATCAATGTCTTGTCAAACTTCATGTAACTCATATCTTCTTAATCTAAATTGTAAACATCTTCTTAAACATCTTCCTAAGCTGAATTATAAAACTTGACGAGCTTTATATCTTCGTATAAACTAAAAACTCGCCGCACAAAAATACAAAAATAATTTCACCTGCAAGTGTTTTTCATAAAAATATCTTCTTGATAAGCGCAAAAAGGGCGGGTTTCGCTGTCGAAATCCGCCCCTCACAATGAATCGAAAAAAACCAAAAATGGAGTGTTTACACTCGAATTAATACTGTCGTCGGAGTCATTGTCGCTCGACTGTCGGAGTTATTGTAACTCGGCTGTCGAGTTGTCAGAGAGGACCTCCGCCTTGACGTTGACCTCCGCCTTGACCTCCGCCCGGAGGACGCTGTCCGCCGCCTTGACGTTGACCACCGCCTTGTCCACCGCGTTCACGGCGTTCTGCGGCTGCTTTCTCCTGTGCCTCCAGATACTTCTTGTACTGATCGGCTGTGAGAACTGATTTCACACGCGCGTTACTTTTGTCGGTTACTTTCTTAGCTTCGGAAGTAATCTTTTCGCGGTCTTCGCCATACTTCTCACGCAAATCGCGCATCTGGGTCATCCTCTGGGTGTCGATGACTTTCAGGCTGTCAACCTGCTTGTCATTCAAACTGAGGTCTTTCTTCAACTGCTCATACCTTTGAGCCTGACGTTCGGCGTTCTGTCCGCCGCCTCTGCGTTCACCTTGATTGTCCTGAGCAGAAATGCTCATCATCATAGCAAACATAATCAAAAAACTTAATGCAAAAATTCTCTTCATAAAAACAAATTTAAATATAACAATAATAATGAATATGCTCTTTTAGACTTGAGTAATTTGAAATGGTTTAATCATAGAAGCCCCCCTGCCCAAAAAGGGGTGGAAAAATTGAAATTGCACGCAGGAATTGTTCCGCCTTTGCGATTGCACGCAGATGACGCAGGACTTGTCCCGTTTTTACGGGATTGTCATGATTTACGCAGATAATGCGGATTCATATTAAAAGAACTCGGAATCTCCCGCTTAGAAAAACTTCCTCCATATATAAAATAATGATTACCTTTGTGCTCATTAAATTATTCAAATAATATGATCAGACATTACTTTACAGTAGCTCTGCGTAACTTGCAGAAGTATAAAACCCAAACGTTTATCAGCTTGATTGGGCTGGCGGCAGGTTTTATCTGCTTCGCTTATTGTAGCTACGGCTTACATTATAAGATGGATTGGCATACGGATATGAAAGACTTTGAACGCATCTGCTTCCTTTATTATCCCGATGAAAAAGCACAAAACCGACACGGGGTGAGTTATGACCGCAATGTAGTCGAAGCATTGGCGAAAACTTATCCTGAAGTAGAATCACATGTTGCTTACATTGCCGTCATGCCTAAAATCGGAAAAACCTGCGAAATACAGCAACCCAACGGGTCTGTTAATTATTTCAAGGAGATGTTTGTTTTTGCGGACGCGCAATTCATCGACTTCTTCGACATACAGTTCCTCGAAGGCAGCATGAACGATTTGGTGAAGTTTGAGAAAGGTATCCTGCTTACCGAGAAGACCGCTTTGAAGATGTTCGGCACAAGGGACGTCATCGGCAAAACCTTTCATAACGCCGATGATTTCACTATCGACAATGAGATTTATACCATTCGCGGAGTCATCAGGGATTTTCCGGAGCGAAGTAATTTAAGCAGTTTTGGCGGCATTGACTACAATACCACTTTAACCGATGAAATGGGTTATGGAAGCTATAACACTTATGTAAAACTTAACAAGGGAACGGATTTAAAGAAGCTGAATCAAAAGCTAAACAACCGGCTTCGATATAACTACCAATCGTTATCTTTAACCACCGGCACATGGCAAACTAATGTAAACGAAATAAAAGTACAACTGAAACCCATCAGCGAGTATTATGAGTTTATAAAAAGTGATGAAGAGATCCAAAATGCTCGCATATTCTTTGTCGTCGGCTTTCTGGTGCTGTTGACTGCTCTTTTGAACTATATAATCTTTATTTCAGGACGTGTTCTGACTCGTATCAGAGAGTGCGGCGTCCGCAAAGTAGCCGGCTCGGATAAATACAACCTGTTCCTGCTCTTTTTTTCCGAAGCGCTTGCGGTTTATCTGCTTGCTTGTCTTGCTGGATTCTTTATTCTTGAGTTGTCGCTACCATTATTCAAAAATATTTCGATGTTTAGCGATATGGATTTGGATTATCTGACGAAATTATTTCTGCAATACGGTATCATCGGCCTTGCGGTGATTGCGTTGCTGTGTCTGGCGATTACATACAGATTGATTAGGATACCGATTATCCAAAGTATTAGCGGAGGCATAGTGTTGAGGCAAAATAACTTTATCCGAAATACTTTTTTGTTCGTACAATTCTTTATTTGCTTTCTGTTTATCGGCGGATCGTGGTTTATTCATCGCCAAAGCAAGTTGATGCAATCGTTTATATCTTCAGGACTAAGCGAAGATGACCAAGTGCGTACTTTCTATATCAGTCTGAGCGGCGATAAGTTCAAGCCTGTCAGAAGCGCCATTCTTTCCGGTTTAAAACAAAATCCAAAGATCGAAGCCATTTCACGAAATGGCATGGGTTTCTTTAACGCATGGGAAATAGGCAAAGAACGCTTCACATGGAATGATATAAGCGAAGCGGAACATAATACTAAAATCGTGCATATTGTTACGGATTCCTATTACACGTATTTTATGAAAACGAAAACAAAGTCGGGACGATTCTTTGAAGAGGGTGAAACGGACAAAATGGTTGTAAACGAATCATTCGCCAAGCTTGTAAACCGCAATCCCACAGGAATGGAGATCGGCGTTAACTATTGGGGAAACGTTATGCAGTACTATCAGGTTGTAGGCGTACTTCCGGATATGGCCAATTATCTCTATGATTTCAAGAAAATGCCGGTTTATCCCTGTTTATATCTGCCTTATCCCGATGGTTACCATAACCTTAGCTGTTATGTCAAAGTCATACCCGGATATGAGAATATTTTTTCGCAGGATATGGAAAAAGAACTGAGGAAATACGTTAATTCGGCATACGATATTTACATCCAAAGTCTGAAAGAAAGCACAACTTCCATCGCAAGTGACGAGCAGGACATGTTTAAGATGACGACCGTCTTTTCTTCCATCTCTATCATCATAACCTTGCTTGGAATGTATGCTTCGGTGATGCTGGCGACCGAGAAACGCCATAAAGAAGTTACTATCCGCAAGATTTACGGAGCGACGCCGTTAATAATTATCATGATGTTTTGCAAAAACATCTACCTTTTACTTGGAGCGTCGGCTTGTGCAGCATTTCCTGTAGTGATTTATCTGTTGAACGGATGGTTAAGCGACTATGCAATCAGAATCAATATTGGTTTACTTCCGTTTATCATCCTGTTTTTGTTGATGGCGTCATTAGTAACCGCTATAACCATCGGTCAAATCATAAGTATAGCAAGAACTAACCCGGCAGAAGCAATAAAAGATTAAAACATCCGTCCGGAAGTTTTTACAGAATAAACAGAATTTGCAGAATTTACAGATTTAGACTTGGAGATACTCACAATATAAGTCGGTTAGATGTAGATTGCTTCGTTCCTCGCAATGTCGATACCGTACACATCGTCAGCTTGTCGCGCATCCGTCATGCAATTAACTAAGTCGAATGTTGTTTCGTGCAATTCGTGCAATTCGTGGATAACTAACACATCAGCATGTAGCACATGTCGTCTTCATTACTACGGTATCGTCATTGCGAGGTACGAAGCAATCTTTCATTACTACGGTATCGTCATTGCGAGGTACGAAGCAATCTTTCATTACTACGGTATCGTCATTGCGAGGTACGAAGCAATCCGTCAATCCTGCAAATCATGTTTATTCTGTAAAAACTTCTTATCTCAAATATTTTTTGTACTTTTGTCGCCGATATATTTACTATTAATTATTCAATATTCACTATGAACATGGATTATAAGATTTTTGAGATTATTAAAATGGAGCATGAACGTCAATTAAAAGGCATTGAATTGATTGCGTCCGAGAATTTCGTTAGCGAACAGGTTCTGAAAGCGATGGGAACATGTCTCACTAACAAGTATGCCGAAGGTTATCCGGGTAAACGCTATTACGGCGGTTGCGGAGTGGTTGACCAGAGCGAGAATCTGGCTATCGAGCGACTTAAACAGCTCTTCGACGCCGAGTGGGTCAACGTTCAACCACATAGCGGAGCTCAAGCTAATGCGGCGGTCTTTTTAGCTGTACTCAATCCGGGTGATACCTTCCTCGGACTTAACCTCTCGCACGGCGGACACCTTTCGCACGGCTCGCCGGTCAACAGTTCCGGCATTTTATATCATGCCACGGAATACAACGTTCTGGAAGAGACCGGTAGAGTTGATTACGATCAGATGGAGGAAGTAGCGTTGCGCGAAAAACCCAGGCTGATTGTCGGCGGAGCGTCGGCGTATTCACGGGAGTGGGATTACAGGCGGATGCGCGAGATTGCCGACAAGACCGGCGCCCTGTTGATGATCGACATGGCTCATCCTGCCGGACTTGTAGCCGCCGGACTGCTTGACAACCCGCTTAAACACGCGCATATTGTTACTTCCACAACCCACAAGACCCTGCGCGGACCGCGTGGCGGAGTGATTCTGCTCGGTAAGGACTTTGCAGACCCTCGCGGACGTACAAATCCAAAGGGAGAGGTTAAGATGATGTCGCAGTTACTTGATTCTGCGGTGTTTCCCGGCATACAGGGAGGACCGCTTGAGCATGTCATCGCTGCCAAAGCCGTTTCGTTCTACGAAGCTTTGCAGCCTGAGTACAAAATCTATCAATCGCAGGTCAAAACTAACGCCTCCGCATTGGCACAAGCCTTTATCGACAAGGGTTACAAGATAATTTCGGGCGGCACGGACAATCACAGCATGTTGATAGACCTGCGCACAAAGTTTCCCAACCTTACGGGCAAAGTAGCCGAGAACGCGCTTGTGAAGGCCGACATTACGGTCAACAAAAACATGGTGCCGTTCGACAGCCGTTCGCCGTTCCAGACCTCCGGCATTCGTGTCGGATCGCCGGCCATCACTACACGTGGCGCTAAAGAGCCGCTGATGCAGGAGATTGTAGAATTGACGGACGTTGTACTGTCGTCTCCTGAGTCTGACGAAGTAATAGCCAAAGTTCGCGCCAAGGTTAACGACGTCATGAAGGAATATCCGTTATTCGCTTGGTAAATCTGCGTTATCTGCGTACTGATAATCTCCGGTAACTACTTGATTTCAAATAATTTTTTGTATTTAAAAATTCAAAAACATATTCTTATGAAAAATTTATTATTATCATTAATTGCGATAATATTATTAGTCGCATGTAAAGAGCAAAACGTCGTCGTATCAAAGTCTTACAACGATGGAATAAACATTATTCCCAAACCTCAAAGCCTCCGGTTGAACGACGGCAATTTTATGTTGAACAACAAAACAGCCTTCTACTCCAACACCGCCGAGTTGCAGAGAGTAGCCGAGCCGTTTGCAGCCCGGATCAGGCGGGCAACGGGTTTTGCCGTGCCTGTTCTTGCCGTCGGTCAGCCTGACAACGTCATAGCTTTGATTATCGACGGAACGCTCGACTTGGGCGACGAAGGATACACTCTCGACGTAACCCGTGAAAAAGTTACCGTCAGAGCGCGACGACCTCACGGCATCTTCTACGGACTGCAAACCTTCCTTCAACTGCTTCCCGCCGAGGTTGAAGGCTCATCCGCAGACATTAAAACCGACAATAAAATCTCCGACAGCAGTTCCGACATCAAAAACTCCCCCATCGTCTGGCAAGCGCCGTGCGTATCCGTTACCGACCGTCCGCGCTTCGGTTATCGCGGGTTAATGCTCGACCCTTGCCGCCATTTCATGTCTGTTGAAGATGTTAAAAAGCAGCTTGACGTACTCGCGCTCTTCAAAATCAACCGCATGCACTGGCATTTAACCGAAGATCAGGGCTGGAGGATAGAAATAAAGAAATACCCGCGTCTGACCGAGATCGGATCCGTCCGTACCGAAGGCGAGGGAACCCTGCACGGAGGCTATTACACACAGGAACAGATACGCGAAGTCGTCCTTTACGCCGCCGAGCGATTTATCACGATCATTCCCGAAATCGAAATCCCCGGTCACGAGATGGCAGCGATAGCCGCATACCCCGAACTGACCTGCAGACCGGGAGACTACAAGCCGAGAAATATCTGGGGAGTCGAAGACATAGTATTATGCGCCGGAAAAGAGAGCACATTCGAGTTTTTTGAAGATGTATTCAAGGAAGTAGCAGCCCTTTTTCCTTCGGAATACATACATGTCGGCGGCGACGAGTGCCCTAAAACCGAATGGAAACAATGTCCGCTCTGCCAAAAGCGCATCCGTGAAGAAGGATTGCAGGCGCACGACGGGCATACCTCCGAAGAACTCCTCCAGAGCTATTTCGTGCAACGTATTGAAAAGATTCTTGCCCGATACGGTAAAAAAATAATCGGGTGGGACGAGATTCTCGAAGGCGGACTTGCGCCGACTGCCACTGTAATGTCGTGGCGCGGCGAGAAGGGTGGAATAGCCGCCGCAAATCTCGATCATGAAGTCATCATGACGCCAAACTCCAACGGAATGTACATCGATCAGTTTGAGGGCGACAGTAAAATCGAACCCGTATCCATCGGCGGATACACGTTGCTGTCGCGCATTTACAATTACGACCCCGTGCCCGATACCATTGCCAAAATCGGCAAAGCGCGCTACATAAAAGGAGTTCAGGGCAACAATTGGGGGGAATATTTATATACAAACGAAATTCGCGAATACAGAATATATCCCCGCATCCTTGCAATCGCGGAGATTGGATGGACTGAAACCGCCAACAAGGATTATCCCGACTTTGAGAGACGCATTGAAAACGCCTG